>CAZZLX010000295.1:0-5353 GCA_964655235.1 uncultured Rhizobium sp. | reverse complement strand
CAGCGACGCCGGCCTCCGACCAAGGCCGCGCCGGTGGGCTGTCGTGGTTGCCGCGCGCCGATGGCGTGCGCTTTTTCTTTTTCCGAGCAGGGTGCCGCATGAGCCTCGTCGACGGATTCGATCTGAAGTTCGTGAGCCGCACGCAGAGCGCCGAGCGGCGTCTGCGTGGGCGCCTCGTCGACACCATACCCGTCGCCTGGGCCGCGACCTGGCGGAGCGCCCCCGCCGCCGTCGACGGCGAGGTTCCCTCCGGCAAGGCGGCACGCAAGGCCCCGCGCGAGGTCTTCATCGAGATCGGATTCCAGGACGCCGACGCGATGGCGGCGGCGAAGGCGAAGCCGGCGCCGTTCGTGGTCGCGCTCGCCGCCGAGCGCGCCGACGGCAAGCGCGGCAGCCTCGCCGATTTCCGCGGCGTCTTCGAGGTGAGCCCGACGGGCGTCGAGCCCTCGCCGACGAGCCTCGAGACCCGCGTGATCCGCCGCGTCACCGCGGACGAGAGCTGAACGATGACCGCGAGCAAGGCCGACAAGAGCAGCGGCACCGCGAAGGCCGTGACGCCGGCGAGCCGGCGCCGCTGCGTCGTCAGGTGGACCGCCAACCACCAGGACCGGCGCTCCGCGCCGATGACCGAGCAGGAAGCCGAGAACTTCGCCGCGCGCCTGCGGCAGGAAAAGGCCGAGCAGGTCAGGATCGAGATCGACGAAGCCCTGGTCCTGCGCGGCACCGGACGCGCGTGAGCCACACGACACGTCGCCGCTAGCGCGTCCGTGTCTCGCGAGGGTTCGCGGCCCGTGCTAGACGGAATCCGTGGTCCCTCGGCTCTCCTGTCTCGCCCTTCTTGCGCTGCTCGCTGCACCTCCGGCCTTCGCCGCCGGCGGTGCGTATGTCGTGGATGATTCCGAGATCGGCGCGGCCGGCGAGTGCAAGCTCGAGACCTGGGCGGCGGCGGCGCGCAATCGCGATCGGAGCTTCGTCGCCGCTCCGGCCTGCGTGGTCTCCTTCGTCGAGATCGGCGCCGCGGTCGAACGCGGGCGCAGCGACGGGCGCTGGGCCACGAGCGTGACGCCGAAGGCCAAGGCGACGCTGCTCCCGGTCGAGAAGAACGGCATCGGTGTCGGCATCGCCGCCGGCGCCGGCATCGCCACGGCGACGCACAAGGCGGACACCCTGGCGGCGCAGGTCCCGATCAGCTGGCAGGCGCTGCCGGAAGCCCGCATCAACCTGAACCTCGGATGGGAGCGCGACCGCACGGTGCCGCGCGACACCGTCACGCTCGGCGCCGGCACCGACGTGCAGATCGCCGACAGTTTCACCGCCATCGCGGAAGTCTTCGGCCGCGACCGCGGCGCGCGTCCGGGCATGCAGGTCGGCATCCGCCCGACCTTGCTCGACGGCCGCCTCGACCTCGACCTCATCCTCGGCCGCAACGTGACCCAGGCGCGCTCGAACCGGATCACGCTGGGCGCGACGCTCCGCTTCTAGCTCACCTGGAAGATCGCCTCGACCGAGCACGCGAAGTCCATGGGACCGATCGTGCCGACGGCGAAGCGCGCGTGGCGGCCGGCCTCGCCCCAGACCTGGACCACGAGGTCGGAGGCGCCATTGGCGACCTGCGGCTGGCCCTTGAAGTCGGGGCCCGAGTTCACGAACACGCCGAGCTTCACGCAGCGGACGACGCGGTCGAGGTCGCCGTCGAGCGCGGCGCGAAGCTGGGCGATCACGTTGAGCGCGGAGAGCTTGCCCGCGGCCTGGCCCTGCTCCAGCGTGAGCTCGATGCCGAGGCGGCCGACATAGGGCTTCTTGTCGCCGTCGACCGGCGGCTGGCCGGCGACGAAGGCGAGCCCGTTCACGATCACCACGGGCTGGAACGAGGCGAACGGCGCGTTCGCCGGCGGCAGCGCGATGCCGAGCTCGGCGAGCTTCTTCTCGATACGTCCGGTCATAGGCGTCCCCCCTTAATCCAAACCAAGAAAGCCTAGCGTCTGCCGCGCGCCGCGTCTTCCCGGCGGGGACGGGGCCGGCCCTGTGTCATTGTTGTGCGCGCAAGCGGCCTCTCGGCTGTCGCGGCGTTTAACCCATGATGGTCGACCTCGCGCAGGCCCGGGAACGCGTCGCCCAATACCGCCGGATGGCGGCCTCCCTCCGCGCCCAGGCCGACGCCGCGCACACCAGCGCCCTCGCCCGCTCCAGCTACACCAGCCTCGCGACCGCGTATGAGCACCTGGCGGAGACCGTGGAGCATCTGCGCGTGGACAGGGTGGAGAGGGATGCGGTCGAGCACTAGTCCGCGCTTCGCAAGGACCCGCGAGCGCGGCAGCGACCGCCCTCAGCGAGCGCCCGCAGATCCTAGTCTTCCCTACGCCGGCAGCTCGTAGCCGATCGCCTTCTCCGTCTCGATCGTCCTGATGACCGCCGGCCGCTGCAGCATGCGGTCGTGGTGACGCTTGAGGTTCGGGAACTCGCCTTGCCCTGCGATCAGCGGCGCGCCGAAGCGCCAGAACAGGCGGAACACGTGGATGTCGGCGATCGAGTAGCGCCCGCCGACGCACCAGTCGCCGACGCCGAGCCTCCGCTCCGCCTGGCCCCAGATCTCGCGCGCGTAGTCGATGCCCTGGGTGCGCGCCGGATGCAGGCCCGAGGCCGCGAACGACATCCACGACACCACGTCCGCCTCCAGCAGCGGATCGCCCTCGGGCAGCAGCTTCGCCTCCGGATAGGCGCGCGCGAGATAGAACAGGATCCCCGCGACCTCGGTCAGCACATGCCCGTCGACCACCAGCGTCGGCACATTGCCGCGCGGGTTGATCTTCAGGAACTCAGGTGACCGGGTCTCCTTCCGCGCGAACGACAGCGGCCGACTCTCGAACGCACAGCCGACTTCATGCAGCGCGATATGCGCCGCCATCGAGGAGGAGCCGGGGGCGAAGTAGAAGGTGAGCATCGGGCCAGCCCTTTCGGTCGCGAGGATCGCCGAGGACGCGCCGGCGGAGCAAGCCTGGACGGTCGGCTACCGCCGATACCTCGCCTGCAGCCGGGATGCGCCAGTAATTTGCAAATATTTCCCGGTCTTCGCGAGTCGATGAAAAGCGGACATCGCCGGACTGAATTTGTTCGATGGCCATATTATTTTTCACATTATTGCGAATACATCCGCGCATCCCAATATAATCAGGTAGAATACGCCGAGTGCCGACGAATGGGCCCGCGCCGCGTGGCCTCATCGCTGGCAAGCCGAGGAGATCCCGCCATGACCCCCGCCACGACAGCGACCCACTGGTATCAGTGGCGGCCGAAGCCGGGGATGATCCCGATGCTCATCATCGGCATGATCCTCGGGCCGATGCTGCTGAGCCTGCTCGGCATTACCGTCACCAGCCGCACCGCGCGCGCCGAATTCCAGAACCAGCTGATTGCGCTCCAGGCTTCGGTCTGCGAGGCGCGGGCGACTGCGGAGAACCCGTACGTCGCCAAGCTCGATGCCAACGGTCAGCGTGAACTCGCCACCAAGCACGCGCCGAAGCAGCCGAACGGCGCCATCGACAACGAGATCGTCAGCGCCTGCATCAACAAGCTCGGCAGCTAGTACGCCGCCGAGCCGAAGCGTGCGCGGGAGACGCCGTCTCCCGCCCGCGCCCGCCGGAAGCGCGCAACGCCCGCGCGCCAACCAGCCGACGTGAATCCACGCATGCCCGCGCAGCCCTGCGGGTGCCTTTGCATGAGGAGCCTCGACCCATGTCCGACAGCCAGGCAGACCGCATCTGCGCCGCCGAAGCCCGCAAAGGCCGGCGCTTCACCGTGCAGTGGACCACCCTCGGCCGCGACAAGCGCTCGGCCCAGATGACCGAGCCGGAGGCAGCGAAGTTCGCCGACAAGCTCCGCCAGGAGAAGGTCGGGACCGTGCGCATCGACGAGGCCGAGATGCCGCCGCCGCGCCAGCCGAAATGACAGCGTTGCGCGTCCACCGCCTGGATTCAATGAGCCTCTGCGAAGTGCTCTCCGCGATCGAGCGCCGGATCTGGGATGACGCCGTCCTAATCGTAGCAGCGGGCAACGCCCGCTTGGCCCGTCGCCGCGTCACGCGCTCCGCCTTCAGCGCCGCCCGTCGCGGCGACTACTTCACCGCGCGCAACTGCTTCCGCACCGCGAAGGCCATTGAATGGCTCTCGAGCCACACGGCGCCGAGGTACATGTCGCTGCACTAGGGCGGTAACGTTCATTGTCCCACTATCTCAGCGCATAAGCGCGCCGCCGCTGGCGATGAGAGCGTGGCCCGTGATGTAGCTCGCCATGTCGCTAGCCAGGAAGACGCCCGCGCGTGCAACCTCGATTGGATGGCCGAGACGTCCGAGGGGCGCGCGGGCACGGGCCGCGGCGAGATCGGCTTCGCTCCAACCTGCGGTCAGCATCGGCGTCTCGGTCGCACCCGGCACCAGGGAGTTTACGCAAATGCCGAAGGGCCCTAGCTCGCGCGCGAACGACTTGGTCAGGGTCAGCACGCCGGCCTTGGTGATCGCGTAGGCGGTCGCGCCAATGTCCTGGGCCACGAGGCCCGCGCCGCTCGACACGTTGACGATCCGTCCCCATCGCCGCGGCTTCATCACCTCGCCGGCGGCGCGGCAGAGCCAATACTGGCTGCGCAGGTTGATGTTCATCAGCCGTCGCCACTCGGCCTCGTCGATGGCCTCGTAGGGCATGCGCTTGAGGACGGCCGCGAAATTCATCAGGACATCGAGACGCCCGTACCGCTGCGCGATCCGCCGGACCAGAGCCTCGATCGCGACCAGATCGGCGACGTCCGCCGCCTCGACCGCATGTCCCGATCCGGAGAGGGCGCCTACCGTCGCCTCGACTCCCGGTTCGTCGCGGTCACAGGCAACGACCTGCACACCCGCTTCCGCCAGGATCTCGGCCGCGTATTTACCGATGCCGCTGGCCGCGCCGGTGACCAGCGCTACGCGCCCAGCAAGACCGAGCCAGGCGAGCGACGGATCACCTTGTGCGCGGGCCCGGCTCGACGATCTGTCTCGGATTGGCATCTCCAGGGAATTGGCGCCGACCACGGCCTGGCGCGACGCTCAGAGTCGGATTTCACGAAACGTCGAAGGCGGCAGGGTCTGCTCCTCGTTAAGCTGTTGAAAACTCTATCAGCCGCAACTGCGTGAAAGGCGGTCAATGCCGCGGCTGGCGCAAGAGCTGCGGAGCGGAACCCCGGCAAAGCCTATCCGCATCTGTACTCCCGGGCCTGTTCCGACCATATTTGACTGGCCTACCAGGATAACACCCCGGAGCTCCCATGTCCGCCTGCATCATCGGCTGGTCGCATACCCCGTTCGGGAAGCATGACGCGCTCGAT
>CAZZLX010000294.1:0-5371 GCA_964655235.1 uncultured Rhizobium sp. | reverse complement strand
GGCCGTGGATCACCAGCGCCTCGCCGATGATGCCGCCGACGGTGTGGCGCGGATTCAGCGAGGCGAAAGGGTCCTGGAAGATGATCTGCATGTCGCGGCGCAGACCGCGCAATGCCTCGGTGTCGAGCTTGGTGACGTCCTTGCCCTGGAACCAGACCTCGCCCGAGCTCGGTTCGATCAGGCGGAGGATGCAGCGGCCGGTGGTCGACTTGCCGCAGCCGGACTCGCCGACCAGACCGAGGGTCTCGCCGGCGGCGATGTCGAAGCTGACGCCGTCGACAGCGTGGATGCGATGCACCTCGCGCGCGAAGATCCCGCCCTTGATGGCGAAATGCTTGGTGAGTCCGCGGGTGGAGAGAAGGGGGATAGGTTGGGCGGTCACAGGATGCAGGCCACCTTGTGGTCGGGTGTCACCTGGCGCAGCGGCGGTTCATGGGTGCGGCAGGGATCGGTTGCGAAGCGGCATCGGTTGGCGAAGCGGCAGCCTTCGGGCGGGTTGAGCAGGCTGGGCACCGTGCCGGGGATCTGCTCGAGCCTGGCATGGCCGCGAGTCCGAGCGTCGACGCGCGGGATCGATCGGATCAGCCCCTGCGTATAGGGATGGCGCGGATTGCCGAACAGCTCTTCGACTGGCGCCTCTTCGACCACCTTGCCCGCATACATGACGACGACCCGCTGGGCGTTCTCGGCGACCACGCCCATGGCATGCGTGATCAACATGATCGCCATGCCGAACTTCGCCTTCATGTCGCCCAGCAGTTCCAGGATCTGCGCCTGGATGGTGACGTCGAGGGCGGTGGTGGGCTCGTCGGCGATCAAAAGCTGCGGCCGGCAGGCCAGCGCGATCGCGATCACGACGCGCTGTCGCATGCCGCCGGAGAACTGATGCGGATAGTCGTGAATCCGGCGCTCGGCGTTGGGGATCTGCACCAGCCTCAGCATCTCGACCGCGCCGCCGAGCGCGTCCTTGCGCGAAAGGCCGTGGTGGGTGCGGAGCGACTCCGCGATCTGGTCGCCGACGGTGTAGACCGGATTGAGCGAGGTCATCGGCTCCTGGAAAACCATCGCGATCTCACGGGCGCGGATCTTGTCCATCTCGGCCGCCGGCAGCGGGATCAGGTCGCGGCCCCGCCAGACGATGCGGCCGGCCTCGAAGCGGCCCGGCGGCATGTCGATCAGCTTCAGCACGCTGCGCGCGGTCACCGTCTTGCCACAGCCGGACTCGCCGACGACGGCCAGTGTTTCGCCGCGGGCGATCGACAGGCTGACGCCGTCGACGGCGCGCACCATGCCGTCGTCGGTCTTGAACCAGGTCTTGAGATTCTCGATCTCGAGCAGGGACTCGGTCATCGGCTAGAGGACCCGGCGCGGGTCGAGCGCATCACGCAATCCGTCTCCGATGAAGTTGATCGAGAGCACGGTCAGGAAGATCGCGGCTCCCGGGAACAGCGCCCAGTGCGGCGCGATGTCGAGGTAGTCCTTGGCGTCGAAGAGCACGCGCCCCCAGGTCGGGATGTCGGGCGGGAAGCCGAGGCCGAGGAACGAGAGCGTCGACTCGGCGATGATCGCGTTGGCGACGTCGATGGTGCCGGCGACGATCACCGGACCCATCGCGTTGGGCAGGATGTGGCGGATGACGAGCCGGATGCGGGAGGCGCCAAGCGCGCGGGCGGCCTCGACGAACTCCTTCTCGCGCAGCGAAAGGAACTGGGCGCGCACCAGGCGCGCCACCGGCATCCAGCGCAGGCCGCCGATCACCAGCACGATCAGCACGAAGACGCCCATCTCGAGGCCCAGCAGCCCCTTGAGCATGTCGCGGAACAGGTAGATCACGAGCAGGAGAAGCGGGAGCTGCGGCAGCGACAGGAACAGGTCGGTGATCCACATCAGCACGGCATCGACCCGGCCGCTCGCCATGCCGGCGATCGCCCCGATCATGACCCCGAAGGTGACCGCGACGAACATCGCGGCGAGGCCGACCGCGAGCGAGATGCGGCCGCCGTAGATCAGGCGGGCAAGAACGTCCTGGCCCAGGTCGTCGGTTCCGAACGGGTGCGCGAGCGACGGTCCGCCGAGCTTGGCGCCGAAGTCGATGTCGTTGATCGGCACCTTCCACAGGAACGGCCCGAGGACGACGGAGGAGATCAGCAGCGCCAGGATCACCAGGCTCAGCACCGCGAGGCGGTGCTTGCGGAATCGCCGCCAGGCTTCCCCGCTCAGCGACGTCCGTCGCGACGGGCGATCCGTCGCGACGGCGCCGCTCGCCTGGTCAACGGAAAGTGATGCGGGGGTCGAGCCAGCCATAGAGGATATCCGCGATCAGGTTGAACAGGACGACCAGGCACGCGAAGACGAAGGTGACGCCCATCACCACCGGCGTGTCGTTGGCGAGGATGGACGAGATCAGGAGCGAGCCAATCCCGGGAATGCGGAAGATCTGCTCGGTGACGATGGCGCCGCCGAAGACCACCGGCATCTGGAGGGCGACCAGCGTCACCACCGGGATCAAAGCATTGCGTACGACATGGCGGGTGATGACCTTGGGCTCGCCGATGCCCTTGGAGCGGGCGGTGGTGACGTAGTCGAGCTTGATCACGTCGAGCACCGAGGAGCGCACGTAGCGCACCAGGGAAGCGCCCTGGAACAGGCCCAGCACCGTCACCGGCATGATCGATTGTCGTATGTGCTCCCACCACCACGCCCAGCCGGTGGCGCGGATGTCGGTGCGGTAGACGAAGGGCAGCCAGTCGAGCTGGATGCTGAAGACGAGGATCAGCAGCAGGCCGGTGAAGAAGGTCGGCAGCGAGAAGCCGATGAAGGCCAGCGTATTGGCGATCTGGTCGAACAGCGAGTAGGGCCGGGTGGCCGCCAGCACGCCGACCGGGATCGCGACCAGGATTGCGAGGATCTGCGCGGCGCCGATCACCGCGACGGTCGTCGGCAGCCGCTGCAGGATCAGCATGTCGACGTCCATGCGGCTGGTGAAGGAGAAGCCCCAGTCGCCCTGGAGCATCGCATTCAGCCAGCGGACGTAGCGGATCCAGACAGGATCATCGAGCCCGAACTTGGCGCGGAGTGCCAGCCGCACCTCGGCCGGCACGTTCGGGTTGGTGACCAGCTCGCCGAACGGGTCGCCCGGCGCCAGCGCCAGCACGGTGTACAGCACGAGGCTGATCCCGAGCAGGCTCGGGATCGCGATCAGGATTCGGCGGAAAAGGTAATCGCGGGACAAGGATGTCCTCCGGACAGATGAGCCGGCCTCCGGACGCAGCTTCCCGCTGCGCCCGGAGGTTGGTTCACGTCAGAGGGCGCCTCTCAGGCGTCCTTGTACCAGTTGTGCAGCTCCCAGAAGTCGCTGTCCCAGCCGCTGGCAGAGGCGTGCAGCTTGAGGCTGCCGGCGCGGACCTGCGGTCGGTAGACGATCGGGATCACCGCCCGGTCCTTGACCGGGAGGTCGTTGAGCTGGATGTACATCGCCGCGCGCTTGACCGGATTGAGCTCGGTCTCGGCCTCGGCGTAGATGTCGTCGAACTCCTTGTTGCGCCACCGCGTGATGTTGCGGCTCTGCCACCGGTTGGCCTTGGCGCAGACTTCCGACGAAAGGAATGACTGCATCCACACGCCCGGGTCCGGCTGGGTCGGGCCGGTCGTGTACATCTGCAGGTCGGCGTAGAAGTGCGGATAGGTGTCGGGGTTCGCCTCGTCCGAGGAGAAGAACACCGAGGCCACCACCGACTTGATCTCGATGTCGATGCCGGCCTTCTGGCAAGCCTGCTTGACGATGGCCTGGGTCTTCTGGCGCGGCTGGTTGATCGAGGTCTGGTAGAGGTATTTGAGCTTCTTGCCGTCCTTCTGGCGGATGCCGTCCGGACCCGGTTTCCACCCGGCTGCATCGAGCAAGGCGATCGCCTTTTCGATGTTGAACTCCTTGGTGGTGTTCTTGGAGGCGAAGCGCGCCGGGTTGTTGAGGTAGTTGCCGGTGGAGATGCCGGTACGGCCGTAGATGTGCTTCTCGATCGAGTCGCGGTCGACCAGCAGCGCCAGCGCATCGCGGACCGCCCGGTCGCTGAGCGACGGGTGGGTGGTCTTGATGCTGGAGCGTTCGCCGTCGACCTCGGTGTTCGGGTCGGTCGAGTTGAGCTGGATATGCTCGACGCTGCCGCCGGGGTAGATCCGGACCTTGCCCTTGCCGCCGGCTTCGAGGCGCACGAGCACCTCGTCCTCGACCTGCAGGTTCCAGGCCCAGTCGTACTCGCCGGTCTGTAGCACCGCGCGCGCGGCCGAGACCGCATCGCCGCCGCCCTTCATCTCGATTGAGTCGAAATGCGGCCGGTTGGCCATGTGATAGTCCATGTTGATCTCGCCCGCGACGAGATCGCCCGGCTTGAAGTCCTTGAACTTGTACGGGCCCGTGCCGACCGGCTTCAGGTTGGTCGGGGATTCGCGCGACTTGGCGCCGCTGAAGTTCTCGAACAGGTGCTTCGGAATGATCATGCCGTTGACGCCGACGAAGGGGTCGGCCCAGAACGGCTTCGGGTTGACGAAGGTGATGCGGACCGTGAACTGGTCGACCTTCTCGACCTTCATGTCCTTGTAGCTGCCTGCGGTGATCGCCGCGGTGGCTGGATCGCTGACGTACTGGTAGTTGAAGACGACGTCGTCGGCCGTGAACGGCTTGCCGTCATGCCACTTCACGTTCTGCTTCAGCTTCCAGGTGACCACCTTGCCGTCGGCGGAGAGACCGCCGTTCTCGCGCGTCGGAACCTCGGCGGCGAGGATCGGCACCAAGTTGCCGTCGGCGTCCCAGGATCCGAGCGGCTCGTAGAAGATGCGGCAACCGTCCTGGTCCTTGGTGCCGGTGGCGAAGTGCGGATTGAGCAGGGTGGCGCCCTGCCACCACAGCACCTTGAGCGCGCCGCCGCCGCCGCGCTTGGTCGGCTTGTAGTCGCCGACGGTCTGCGCCATCGCTACGCCGCTCAAGGCCAGAAGCTGTGTCGCCATCGGCGCGGTCAGGCCGACGGCCACCATCCGGCGAACGAAGCTGCGACGGCTGAGCTTGCCGTCTACTACACGGTCGATGAGTCCCTGAAGTTCCTTCTCGTGCACGGAAGCCTCCACTGTTGATTGGCAGTGCCCTGTTCATGGGCGACGTCATTTTTTGTTTCGTCATTTCGTTGGACGAACCGGTAGCAGACCAAAGTCCGCGCGCCTTCGTCAATGTGCGTGTGGAGATGCCGGGCAGAGCCAGCCCAAATCGAGCCGGCGCCGCCTGCATCTCAGGCAGGTTGCTGAAGGAAAAGGCTGTTTTCCGGCCGATCGGCTGGCCGCGTCCGCGGGGGCCCCTACATCGGCGGGGCGACGCCGTCCTTGC
>CAZZLX010000293.1:0-5394 GCA_964655235.1 uncultured Rhizobium sp. | reverse complement strand
ATTCAGTCCAGAACCGCCTGCTCTCCGAGATCGGCGGCAAGGGCCTGTTCACCAAGGAGATCGACGAGGCGCTGCTCGCCGGCCGCGTCGACATCGCCGTCCACTCGATGAAGGACCTGCCGACGGTACTGCCCGACGGCATCGTCATCGGCGCCGTGCTGCCGCGCGAGGATCCGCGCGACGCGTTGATCGGCGCCCGGCGGATCGCGGATCTGCCGCAGGGCGCCACGCTCGGCACCGCCTCGCTCCGCCGAGCCGCCCAGGCCAAGGCGCTGCGCCCGGACCTCGCGATCGTGCCGCTCCGCGGCAACGTCGACACGCGCATCCGCAAGATCGAGGCCGGCGAGGCGAAGGCCACCATGCTCGCGGTCGCAGGCCTGAAGCGCCTCGGCCTCATGGAGAGCGTCGGCACGCCGCTCGAGCCCGAGGAGATGCTGCCGTCCGTAGCCCAAGGCGCGATCGCGATCGCCTGCCGCGCCGGGGACGAACGCACGCTCGACCTGCTCGCGAAGATCGACGACGAGCCGAGCCGGCTCCGTGTCACCGCCGAGCGCGAGATGCTTGCGGTGCTGGACGGATCCTGCCGCACGCCGATCGCGGGGCTGGCGGAGATCGAAGGCGCCACGCTCAGGCTGCGCGGCCTTGTCGCCAGCGTCGACGGCGCGCGCGTCGATCGCGAAGAGCGCCGTGGCGCCGCCGCCGATGCGGAAACCATCGGCCGCGATCTCGGCGCGGCGCTGAAGGCGGCCGTCGCGACATGATCCGCGCGCTGGTCACGCGCCCGAAGGAGGACTCGGCGGAGCTGATCCGCGCGCTGGAGCGGCGCGGCATCGCGGTCACGGCCGAGCCGCTGCTGACCATCCGGCCGAAGAGCGGCGTGACCGTCGAGACGGATGGTGCGCAGGCGCTGCTGTTCACCTCGGCCAACGGGGCGCGGGCTTTCGCCGATGCCGCGCCGGCGCGCGACCTTCCGGCGCTCGCCGTCGGCGACGCGACCGCGAAGACGCTGCGCGAGCTGGGATTCGTCAAGGTCGAGAGCGCGCAGGGCGATGTCGAGGATCTGGAGCGGCTGGTCCGCCGCCGGCTCGATCCGACACGGGGCCGGCTGCTGCATGCAGCGGGATCCTCGGTTGCGGGCGACCTCGCCGGTCGGCTCACGGCGGTGGGGTTCGAGGTCGAGCGTCTGCCGCTCTACGATTCCGAACCGGCCGAAGCGTTGTCCGACATGACACGCGCCGAGATCGCCGCCGGGCGCATCGACTGGGTCTTGGTTTTCTCCCCCCGCACTGCGGCGACGTTTGCTAGCGTGATCGAGCGCGCCGGCCTGGCCGACGCGGCACGCAAGATGACGCTGGTGGCGCTGAGCGACGCGGTTGCCAAGGCGACGCCGCTCAGGTTCCAGCGTGTCGCCGTCGCCGCCGAGCCGACGCAGGCGGCGCTGCTCGCAACCGTGGACGGGTTGATCGCGAAACCGATGACCGAGACCAAGCCCGCCGTTCCTCCGCCGCAGCCGCAGCGCCGCCTCGCGCCGCTGATCATCGCGGCCGGCGTCGTCGCCGGCGTGGTCGGCGGCATCATCGTCGTCTCGCAGCAGAAGCCCGCGACCGTTGCGGCGTCGGCCGATCTGTCGCCGGTGCTGCAGCGGCTCGACAAGATCGAGTCGTCGGTCGTCGCGCTCGGCCAGCGCGTCGATGGCGTCGCCAACGACGCGCGCCAGGCGGGCGCCAAGGCCTCGGCGGCGGCCGAGGCGGCCTCCGCACGACCGGCGGAGGCATCCCCGTCGGCGCCGGCCGACCTCGGGCCGATCGAGAGGAAGCTGGGTGCGCTCGAGCAGTCGATCGCCGAGGTTTCGCGCCGCGCGACCGCCGCCGCGGATACCGAGAAGCGCCTTGCCGAGGTCGAGCGCCTGGCCAGGGCCGAGCGCAACGTCGATGCGGCGGCGCTGGCCGCGCTCAAGCTTGGCGACGCGCTGAACGCCGGGCGTCCCTACAAAGCCGAGCTCGCGCTGTTCGCCAATACGCCCGGCATCGAGGCCGAGGTGCGGACGCTGATGACGCGCGCCGAGACCGGCGTGCCGTCGCGGGCATCGCTGATCGAGCGCTTCCCTGCCGCCGCTGCCGCCGCCGCGCGCAATGCCGATCGCGGCGACGACCTCCTGAGCCAGGCGCTCGCCAAGCTGAAGGGCCTGATCCAGATCCGCCGCGTCGCGCCCGGCGACGATCTCGACGGGAAGCTCGCCCGGGCTGAGCTTCTGCTCAAGAGCGGCGACCTCGCCGGCACGCTCGCGGCACTCGACGGACTGCCCGAGGGCGCGGCCAAGGCGCTCGGTCCCTGGCGCGCCGATGCCCAGGCGCGGCTCGATGCCGAGCGCGCGCTCGACCGCGCGACCCAGGCGCTCGCGACGCCGCGCGCCGGCTGACCCGGATGCGGCGCGTCCTTCTCTATATCGTCGAGCTTGCGCTCATCGTCGCGGTCGCGATCTGGCTCGCCGAGCGGCCGGGCGAGGTGCGCATCGACTGGCTGGGCTGGCGGATAGAGACCTCGGCCGCGGTGCTGCTGCTGATCGTGCTGGCGCTTGCGTGGGTTCTCGCGGTCCTGCGCGGCATCTGGAAATGGATGCGCCGCGCGCCCGGCCGCTTCGTCGAGGCCCGGCGCGAGCGTCGGCGCGAAGAGGGCTGCGAAGCGCTGGGACGCGGGCTCGCCGCGGTCGCGGCCGGCGATGCGCAGGAGGCGCGCCGCTTCGCGCGGAAGGCGAGCACGCTGCTCGACGAGCCGCCGCTGACGCGGCTGCTGACCGCGCAGGCGGCCCAGCTCGGCGGCGACGAAAAGGAAGCCGAGCGCCAGTTCCAGGCGATGCGCGACGATCCGGCGACCGAGTTCATCGGGCTGCGCGGCCTGCTGGCGAAGGCGCTCCGCGACAACGACCGCAAGCAGGCGCTGGTGCTGGCCGAGCGCGCGCTGGCGCTGAAGCCGACTGCGCCGTGGCTGCTCAAGCAGACCTTCGCGCTTCAGGCCGAGGCCGGGAAGTGGCGAAGCGCGATGGTGACGCTGGCCGACGCCGCCGGCCGCGGCGCGGTCGAAAAGGAGACCGCGCGCCGCGCTCGCACCGCCCTTCTGGTCGCGCTCGCCGGCGAGACCGACGATGCGCTGGAGGCGAAGCACCTGACCAGCGAGGCGACCGAGCTGGCGCCGGGCTTCGCGCCGGCAGCGGTGAAGCTTGCCGAGCTGCATGCGGCGGCGGGTGCCGAGCGGAAGGCGATCAAGACGCTGGAGCGCGCCTGGGCCGCGCAGCCGCATCCCGACGTGGCGCGCGCCTGGCTGGCGTTGCGCGCCAATGCGCCGCCGCTCGATCGCCTGCGTTGGCTGCAGCGGCTTACCTCGACGCATGAAGGCCATGCGGAGGCGCGGCTCGCGCTCGCCGAGGCGGCGCTCGACGCGCAGCTCTGGGGCGAGGCGCGGCGCCAGCTTCACGACCTGGCGGCCTTGCCGACGCCGCGCGCGATCCGCCTGATGGCGCGGGTCGAGCGCGAGGAGCGCGCTGATATCGAGGCCGCGCGCGCATGGCTCGAACGCCAGCCGACGGCGGATCCCGATCCGGCCTGGGTCTGCAATTCCTGCGGCGCACAGGCGACCCTCTGGACCGCGCGCTGCGGTCACTGCGGCGCCTTCAACTCGCTCACCTGGAAGCCGCCGCCTCGGATCCAGCAGATCGATCGGCCGCCGCCGATGCTGACGCCGACCGCGGCCGAGCCCGTGCCGGAGATCCCGCCGGCGCCGGCATCGGGCGGATAGAGAGCGGGTGCGCCGCCTCCTTCTCCTGATCGTGCTGCTGCTCGGCGTCGAGGCGCGGGCGGGGGAGAAGGTCGATCTGGCGCTGGTGCTCGCGGTCGACGTGTCCGGCTCGATCGATGCCGAGGAATTCCTGCTGCAGCGGAACGGCTATGCCGACGCTTTCCGCGATCCGCGTCTGATCGCGGCGATGATGAGCGG
Source organism: uncultured Rhizobium sp. (assembly GCA_964655235.1). Lineage (GTDB taxonomy): Bacteria > Pseudomonadota > Alphaproteobacteria > SHVZ01 > SHVZ01 > SHVZ01. The sequence goes on along the minus strand of CAZZLX010000293.1, from coordinate 1,404 downwards.
ACGAGAGCGGCGTGTTGCGGTCACGCTGCTCGAATGGGCCGGCTCCACGGGACAGCGGCAAGTGTTCCCGTGGATGGTCGTCGACAGCCGCGATTCCGCGCGGACGCTCGCCGACAAGATGCAGACCTCGCCCCGCCAGGTCTTCGGCGGCCGCAGCACCTCGATCTCGGGCGCGATCGACGCCGGCGTGCGGCTGCTGGAAGGTATGCCGTTCGATGCCGACCGACGGGTCATCGACGTCTCCGGCGACGGCCACAACAACGCCGGCCGTCCGGCCGGCTATGCGCGCGACGCCGCGGTGCTGAAGGGCGTCGTCATCAACGGGCTCGCGATCATGACCGACGACGGCATCCTCGACATCCATTACCGCGAGGAGGTGATCGGCGGGCCGGGCGCCTTCGTGCTCGGCATCGAGACCTTCGCCGAGTTCAAGGCGGCGATCTTGGCGAAGCTGATCCGCGAGGTCGCGGACCTGCCGGCGCACCTGGCGCCGACGCCGCGGCAGCTGGCTTCCGCCCCCGTTTCTCGAGACGACTGATCGCGGTTGCCGCGCCCACGCTTCGGGCCGACTATCCGCCGGCGATTCAGCAAAGGACATTCCGATGGGCGACGCTCCCGATCTCCGCAGCCGCACCCACGTCATCCGTTCCTGCGAGTTCGGCGGCAAGGCCGGTGTCGCGCGCGGCGACATCACAGCGCCGGACGGCATCTATTTCCGGCTCTGGGGCAGCGCCAAGCACGACCAGCCGACCGGTGTGCATCGCCCGATGCTGGCGACGGCGGCCGCCTTCGCCGACGCCAAGGGCGACACCCAACTCGTGCTGCTGACCATCGACCACAGCTGGTGGCGCTCGAAGGAGGACGAGGAAGGGTTCCGCTTCGCGATCCTCGAGGCCGCGGGCCTGCCCGAAGACCGTCTGATCATCCAGCCGAGCCATTCGCATTCGGCACCGATGATGGATCCCGACCTCGCCGACAAGCCCGGCGGCCATCTGGTGAAGGGCTTCCGCGAGCACACGATCGCCACCTGCATCCGCATCGTCGCCGAGGCGCGCGCGGCGATGGTGCCGGCGACGCTGACCTGGACCGCGGGCCGCTGCGGCCTCGCCTACAACCGCAACCTGCCCTCGCCGACCGAGGACCGGAGCCTCTGCGGCCTCAACCCCTTCACCAAGGCAGACGACACGGTCGTGATCGGTCGCGCCGCCGATGCCAATGGCCGCGTGCTGTTCACGCTCGTCAATTATGCCTGCCATCCGATCTCGCTCGGCGGCGGCAACACCAAGGTGTCGCCGGACTACATCGGCGCGCTGCGCGAGACGGTGGAGAAGGAGACCGGCGGCGCGCCCTGCCTCTTCCTTCACGGCGCGTCCGGCGACATGGCGCCGCGCCGGGCCTATGAAT
>CAZZLX010000292.1:0-5401 GCA_964655235.1 uncultured Rhizobium sp. | reverse complement strand
GGTCGTGCTTCAATTACGGGCTCATGCTCGGCTGGCCGGTCTACCTCTCGACCAAGAACACGATCCTCAAGGCCTATGACGGCCGGTTCAAGGACCTGTTCCAGAAGGTCTTCGACGAGGAGTTCGCCGACAAGTTCAAGGCGAAGAAGATCGTCTACGAGCACCGCCTCATCGACGACATGGTGGCCTCGGCCCTCAAGTGGTCGGGCGCGTTCGTCTGGGCCTGCAAGAACTACGACGGCGACGTGCAGTCCGACACCGTGGCCCAGGGCTTCGGCTCGCTGGGTCTCATGACCTCGGTGCTGATGACGCCGGACGGCAAGACGGTGGAGGCCGAGGCCGCGCACGGCACGGTGACGCGCCACTATCGCGATCACCAGGCCGGCAAGCCGACCTCGACCAACCCGATCGCGTCCATCTACGCCTGGACCCGCGGCCTCTACTATCGCGGCGAGTTCGACGGCACGCCGGACGTGAAGAACTTCGCCGAGACGCTGGAGCGGGTCTGCATCGAGACCGTGGAGTCCGGTGCGATGACCAAGGATCTCGCGATCCTGATCGGGCCGAACCAGCCCTGGCTCAACACCCAGCAGTTCCTCGACAAGATCGACGCCAACCTGAAGAAGGCGCTGGCCTAAGCAAGCCGCGCCGCTCTTCGTCGTCGTCTCGAGAAGGCCCTCCCGCGGAAACGCGGGAGGGTTTTTTTTTACTGGAGGACCGGCGAGCCCTTCGGCATGTCGAGCGCCTGCAGCGTCGGCGCCATCATGTACTGCTGGATGCCCATGCCGCGGCGGCCGTTGGAGACCGACATCGAGGCGGCGGGCTGCGCGTTCAGCGCGTTCGTCTTGGCGGCCCCGGCGCGCGGGTCGCGGTTGATCCAGCTGGGCGAGGTGAAGGCGGAGGCGGGCTGGGCGAAGCCCATCGGCATCTGACGGCCGGGGCTGGTGCTCGGACTCGCCTCGGCGGCGGCCGCCGCCATCTGGGTCGAATCCGGCTTCCGCTGGATGTCGGCCCACTGCTTCAGGACCTTGGCGCGGTAGCGCTGGTTATGCTCGGGCGTGGCCGAGTGGTAGTAGCCGACGGCCTCGGTCCAGGTCTTCCGGTCCTCCTTGAGGTCGGCCAGGTGCCTTGCCGCATAGGACACGTTCTTCGCGGGCTCGAAGGCCTCGTCGAGCGAGGCGAAGGCGTTCGGGTGCCACATCAGGTTCACCTGCATGCAGCCGACGTCCATGGACTTGACGCCCTTGGCCCGCAGCTTGTGCACGAAGGCAATCGCTGCCTGCTTGGAGGGGAAGAAATGACCTACCCCCTCGGCATTGACCGTCCAGGGCCAGGCGACCGTGCGGCTCGAGGCGTCGTCCCAGCGGCCGGATTCGGTCAGCGCGATCGAGCGCAGCAGGTGGGTCGGGATGCCCTTGTCGCGCTCGGCCGCGTAGATCGGGCCGAGGCAGAGGTCGAAGCCTACGTCCAGGCTGCCCTTGGCGCCCGGAGTCTGGCCGCCAAGGGCTTGATTTGCCGGCGGCTTTATGAAGGGCTGGGCTAGGCTGGCGGAAGGCAGCATCGACGGCCCGACGCCCGGATTGAGCGCCGCCGGCAGCGCCGAAACGGTATTCGAGGGTGGGTTCTGCAGACCCTGGCCCTGGAGGGCGTTCGTCCACCACGCCTTGTTGGTGAGAGGATTGGCCGCGGCCGATGAGGCCGCGGCCAGAGTGGCCCCCAGGAGGAGGGCAGGAAGGAGGGATGCGCGAACCATGCCCCCTCTTCAGCAAGACCGGTGCCAGCCGGCCGATGACGCTTTTGCGAAGCCCGGCCGCCTTGCCTTGGCCCGGGGCGAGGTCGGATACTTCCGCTCAAGCCAAGGGAGGCACCTCACACATGAATACCGCTCGTACCGCCGTGATCGCGGGTCTGATGTCGTGCGTTTCGGCGGCGGCGCTGGCGCCCGCCTCGGCGCAGCAGACGCCGCGCGACACCTTCGTGATGGCGATGGCGATCGACGCCGTGAACACGCTCGATCCGGGCCGCATCGGCGACGCGGTCGGCGACGAGATCATCAACAACGTCTGCGACGCGATCGTCGCGCTCGACACCTCGACCGACGCCAAGGTGGTGCCGGGCCTGGCCGAGAGCTGGACGGTCTCCGAGGACGGCAAGACCATTACCTTCAAGCTCCGCGACACCAAGCATCCGTCCGGCAATCCGGTCACGGCCTCGGACGCGGTCTGGACCTTCAACCGGACGCTCGCGATCAACACGATCAACGCCGGCACGCTCCGCGAATACGGCCTCGGCGCCGACCGCGCCAAGGAAGCCTTCACCGCGCCCGACGAACGCACGCTGGTGGTCAAGCTCGACAAGCCCTATCCGACCAACTTCATCCTGGCGAATATCTTCGCCACCCGCGCGGCCTTCATCCTCGACAAGAAGGAGATGGCGAAGCACTACCAGCCGAACGACGAGTTCATGAAGGGCGACGAGAAGTCGCCGGGCTGGCTCAACACCAACTCCGCCTGCGCCGGCGCCTACAAGCTGCGCTCCTGGGCCTTCAACGACGCGATCACCTACGAGCGCAACGACAACTACTGGCGCGGCGCGCCGATCATGCGTCGCGTCATCGTCAAGCACCTGAACGAGGCCGGTGCGCAGTTCCTGCAGCTCAAGGCCGGCGACATCGACGCGGCGCGAAATCTCAACCCCGAAGGCCTCGAGGGCGTCGTCGCCGACAAGAACCTGAAACTCGCGTCCGCGCTGCGCCAGACGATGCAGTACGCGACCTTCAACACGCTGGACAAGGCCTTCGCCGAGCCGAAGGTGCGCCTCGCCTTCCGCTACCTGATCGACTACGACGCGCTGCAGAAGACCGTGATGCGCCAGGAAGGCATCGCGCGCGCCAGCCTGGTGCCGCTCGAGGCCTTCGGCGCGTTGGACGAGAAGGAAGGCCAGCCCTTCAAGCTGGACCTCGACAAGGCGAAGCAGCTGATCACCGAGGCGGGATTCCCGAACGGGTTCGAGAAGGAATTCCTGTTCACGCCGAGCTTCCCCAATCCCGAGATCGCGCAGCACATCCAGGCGAACGCCGCCAAGATCGGCATCAAGCTAAACCTCCAGACCATGGCTGGCGCCCAGCTCTTCCCGAAGATGCGCCAGCGCGGCTTCGAGATGGCGATGCTGAACTGGAACGTGGTGCCCGCCGACGGACACGCCTTCGTCTCGCGCCTGGCGATGAATCCGGACAACAGCCCCAACCTGCCGCCCAGCAACATGGCGAGCTGGTGGTCGGCTTATTTCGACCCGAAGGTCAACGAGATGGGCAATGCGGCGCTGTTCGAGCGCGACGAGGGGAAGCGCGCCGCGATGTACCGCGAGATCCAGCTGCACCAGATGCAGAATGGGCCCCACGCCTTCATGTTCCAGATCAAGCGCAACGTCGGCATGCGCGCCTCGGTGAAGGAGTTCAAGTTCACCGGCAACCGTGCCTACTACCGGACGGTCGAGAAGTAGCCTTCCCGCACGCGTCCCCGGCCTCCCGCCGGGGACGCGTCTTCCTCAAGCTTTCAGGAGTCGACTGCATGGGCGCCACGGACCGGCGCGTGTTCACGCACGCGGATTTCGCCAGGGTCGAGCGATACCTCCCCTGGGTGATGGCGAAGAACGTCCGGAACGCGCAGGTCCTGCCGCACTGGATCGCCGATCAGGACCGCTTCTGGTACCGCCAGGAGACCAAGGGCGGAGCGCTGTTCTGGATCGTCGACGCCGCGACCGGCAAGCGGACGCCAGCCTTCGACCACGAGCGCATGGCGAAGGGCATGTCGCAGGTGCTGAAGCGCAAGATCACGACGGAAGGTCTCGGCATCTCCGGCTTCACCTTCACCCCTGACCTCAAGGCGATCGACTTCACCGCGCACGGGCGTGCATGGCGCTTCAACCTTGCCTTCGGCAAGCCGGAGCCGGCCCCGACGCGCCTGACCGACGCCGAAGTCCCATCGCCTGACGGACGCTGGATCGCTTTCCTCAAGGGGCCGAACCTCTGGGTCCGCGACGCCCGGACCGGCAAGGAGCGGGCGCTCACCAAGGACGGCGAGGAGCGCTTCGCCTACGGCAAGTCGCCTGACACCAACCTGACCGCGATCACCTGGAAGCGCGCGGGCGCGGCACCGCCGCCGGCGCTCGTGTGGTCTCCGGACTCAAGGCAGGTGCTCACACACAAACTCGACGAGCGGAAGGTCAAGCCGCTCCACCTGCACCAGGCGGTGCCCGAGGACGGCAGCGTGCGGCCCGTGCTGCACGAGATCCGCATGCCTTTCCCGGGAGACAAGGGCGAAGAGCTTGCCTATGCGCACCATCTCGCGATCGAGGTCGCGAGCGGCAAGCAGGTCTTCGCCGACGTGACGCCGCAGCTCGTCGGCAACGGCTCGACGATCGAGCGTGGGCGCGCCTGGTGGGACGAGGATGCGAAGACAGCCTTCATCCTCGACGTCGGCCGGGCGGAGAAGTGGATGCGCCTGCTCCGCTTCGACACGGCGACGGGCAAGGTCCGCATCATCCGCGAGGAGCGCTCGAAGACTTTCGTCGAGGCGAACCTGCAGCCGTCGTTCCGCCCCAACATCCGGACGCTCCCGGGCGGGAAGGAGATCGTCTGGTTCTCCCAGGAGGACGGCTGGGCCCATCTCTATCTCATCGATGAGAAGGGCAAGACCAAGAACCGCATCACAACCGGCAAGTGGGTGGTCTACGACATCCTCCACGTCGACCCGACGGCGCGGACGGTGCTGTTCACCGCGGCCGGGATCACGCCGCGCATGGATCCCTACATGCGCCAGGTGTGCAGTGCCTCGTTCGACGGCGGCCCGGTCAAGGTGCTGACGCCCGAGGAGGCCGATCACTTCGTCGCGACGGTGCAGCCGCAGGTGCTGATCGTCCTGCCGCTCGCCATCCATCGGCCGAAGCCAGCGGGCGTATCGCCGTCCGGCAGGTATTTCGTCGAGACGCAGAGCACGATCACGACCCTGCCGGTGTCGTACCTGCGCGCCTCGCTCGACGGCAAGGTGATCGCCAAGCTCGAGGAGACCGAGGCCGAGGACGTGCTCCGCAACGACTGGCGCTGGCCGGAAGCCTTCAAGGTCAAGGCCGCGGACAGGAAGACCGACATCTACGGCGCGATCTGGCTTCCTAGCGACTTCGATCCTAAGAAGCGCTACCCGGTGCTCGATCTGATCTACCCTGGACCGCAGCGCACGCAGACGCCGAACCAGTCCTTCACCGCCGACGCCAACGGCATGCGCCAGTTCCTGTTTCCGCGCGCCTTCGCCGAGCTCGGCATGATCGTGGTGACCATCGACGGGCGCGGCACGCCACTCCGCTCCAAGGCCTTCCACGACCAGTGGTACGGGAGGATGGAGAC
>CAZZLX010000291.1:0-5405 GCA_964655235.1 uncultured Rhizobium sp. | reverse complement strand
TGGGGCATCATGAACAGCTTCAAGTCGATCGCGCTCACCAAGAACACTTCGCTCGCGGTCGTCGCCCCCGGCATCGCCGAGGCGCTGCTCGCCGCCGAGCTCGGATTGATCGCGGCGATTCCCGCGGTCATCGCCTACTACAAGATCTCCTCCGACATCGGCCGCTACACCTCGCGCCTCGAAGGCTTCGCCGCCGAGTTCGCGGCGATCGTCTCGCGCCAGCTCGACGAGGCGGAGTAAGCACACGATGGCAGCGACCCTTCTCAAGCGAGGGAAAGGCCGGACGCGCTACACGCCGATGGCCGAGATCAACGTGACGCCGCTCGTTGACGTCATGCTCGTCCTCCTCATCATCTTCATGATCGCCGCCCCGCTGCTCACCGTCGGCGTGCCCGTCGACCTGCCGAAGACTGCGGCCGCGACGATCAACGAGCAGGTCGAGCCGCTGACGATCACGGTCAACGGCCAGGGCCAGATCTACATCCAGGAGTCGGAGGTCGCCGAGGACCAGCTGGTGCCACGCCTCCAGGCGATCGTGCGCAACAAGGCCGACCAACGGATCTTCGTACGCGGCGACAAGGGCATCGCCTACGGCCGCGTGATGGAGGTCATGGGCCTCGTATCGTCCGCCGGCTTCGACAAGGTGGCGCTGATCGCCGAGATGCCGCAGGGTCCGCAGCAGCCCGCCGCACCTGCGCGCGGCGCCCAGCCGCAGCGACGGACCAACTGACGCCATGGGCAAGGGCGCAGCATTCTCCCTGTTGCTGCACGTCAGCATCGTGCTGCTGGCCTTTTTCGGCCTGCCGGTGCTGGCAAAGCCCGATCCCGTGCTCGAGAAGCCGATCCTCGTCGACATCGTCACCATCGCCAAGGTGACGAACCTGCCGCCGCCGACGCCGAAGGTTGAGCCGAAGCCCGAGCCCAAGATCGTCGAGCCCGAGCCGCCGAAGCCGGAACCGCCCAAGCCCGAGCCGCCGAAGGTGGTGGAGACGCCGCCTCCGCCGCCCCCGCCTCCTCCGCCGCCCAAGGTGGTCGAGCAGCCGAAGCCGGAACCGCCCAAGCCAGAACCGCCGAAACCCGAGCCGCCGAAGCCGGCCGAGGTGAAGCCCGAGCCTGCGCCGAAGATCGCGGAGCCGAAGCCCGAGCCCAAGCCGGAGCCGCCCAAGGTCGAGCCGCCCAAGCCCGAACCGCCGAAGCCGGTCGCCAAGGTCGAGCCTCCAAAGCCGGCGCCGCCCAAGCCCGAGCCGCCGAAACCGCAGCCCAAGCGCGACGACACCTTCGATCGTCTGTTGAAGGACCTGGCGAACAAGAAGCCGACGCCCGAGCCTCAGAAGGAAGAGGCGAAGAAGCCGGAACCGCCGAAGCCGCAGCCGCAGCAACAGGCAGCCCTGCCGCCGACGCCGAATCGCTCGCCGCCGCCACGGCCGATGACCGAGGGACAGCTCACCTTGAGCGAGCTCGACGCGATCCGTTCCCAGATCGCGCAGTGCTGGAATGTGCCTGCCGGCGCGCGCGACGCGCGGAACCTTGTGGTCGAGCTTCAGGTTGACATGAATCCGGACGCAACCGTTCGCAACGTTCGCGTGGTAGACGAGTCGAGGATGATGACGGATTCCTTCTTCCGCGCCGCGGCGGAGAGTGCGCTTCGCGCCGTCCGCAATCCTCGTTGCAACCCGTTACGGCTTCCGACCGAAAAGTTCGACACCTGGAAGTCCTTCACACTCAACTTCAATCCGAAGGAAATGCTGTGATGAGCGTGCTGCCCGACCGCGCCCGCCCGTGGATGCCCACCCGCCGCGACGCCCTCGCCGGGCTCACGATCGCTCCTCTCCTCTGGAGCGCGGCGAAGCCCGCGTGGGCCGATCTCCGCATCGATATCACCCGCGGCAAGATCGAGCCGATGCCGATCGCGATCGTGCCGTTCCAGGGCGCGGGCGAGCAGGGGCGCGTCGGCAACGACATGTCGAGCGTGGTCTCCGCCGACCTCGAGCGTTCGGGCCTGTTCCGGCCGCTCGATCCCAAGTCATTCATCCAGCAGGCCGACCAGATCCGCCTGCAGCCGCGCTTCCAGGACTGGAAGCTTATCAACGCGCAGGCTCTGGTCACCGGCACCGTCGAGATGCAGGGCGACGGTCGCCTCAAGGTCGAGTTCAGGCTGTTCGACGTCTACGCCGAGCAGCAGATGACGGGCCTCGCCTACTTCACGATCCCGAACAACTGGCGGCGCGTCGCGCACATAATCGCCGATGCGATCTATAAGCGGATCACCGGCGAGGACGGCTACTTTGACACGCGCGTCGTCTACATCGCCGAGTCAGGGCCGCAGAACCGGCGCATCAAGCGCCTTGCGATCATGGACCAGGATGGCGCCAACCACCGCTTCCTCACCGATGGACGCGTTCTGGTGCTGACGCCGCGCTTCTCGCCGACCGCGCAGGAGATCACCTACCTCTCCTACTTCCGCGACCAGCCGCGCGTGTACCTGTTCAACATCGACACCGGTCAGCAGGAGGTCGTCGGCGACTTCCCGGGCATGACCTTCGCGCCTCGCTTCTCGCCCGACGGCAAGCGCGTGATCATGAGCCTCTCGGCCGAAGGCAATTCGCAGATCTATGCGCTCGACCTCCGCACCCGCGCGGTCAAGCGGCTGACCAACCACGCCTCGATCAACACCTCGCCGTGCTACTCGCCCGACGGCAACCAGATCTGCTTCAACTCCGACCGCTCCGGCGGCCAGCAGCTCTACACGATGGATTCCGAGGGCGGCGGCGTGAAGCGCATCTCCTTCGGACAGGGCCGATACGCGACCCCCGTGTGGTCGCCGCGCGGCGACCTGATCGCCTTCACGCGCATCAACAGCGGCACGTTCTCGATCGGCGTCATGCGCCCGGACGGCTCGGGCGAGCGGATCCTGACCGAGAGCTTCCTGGTCGAAGGCCCGACCTGGGCCCCGAACGGCCGCGTCCTGATGTACTTCCGCCAGCAGCCCAGCGACGACCAGGGGCGCGGCGGGCAGGTCAAGCTGTTTTCGATCGACTTGACCGGCTTCAACGAGCGCGAAATTATCACTCCGGTCGACGGGTCGGACCCGGCGTGGTCCCCCTTGATTCCTTGAAATTCCACGCTTATATTCCGCTGGTCCTCGTTGGCGCGTGCCGACGGGTTGGGTTATGTCGTACCGGCTTGGCCACTTCTTGATGAAACGAGACGTTGGGACCAGCAGGCGCCGCCGTCACCCCAGGTAAGAATAGAACAACGTGACAATCTCGATCTCTCCCCCGGGAAGGAGTTAACAAAAATGCGAACGAAGCTTCTCAGTCTCTTCGCGGCGTCCCTGCTGCTCGCCGCGTGCGAGAGCACCTCGACCACGACGGCCGGTTCGGCTGGCGGCGGCGCTGCGGCCTCGACGGCCCCGGCGGCGGCTCCGCGCACCGGCCCGGTTCCGGGCTCCCAGCAGGACCTCGTCGTCAACGTCGGCGACCGCGTCTTCTTCGACCTCGACAAGTCCGACCTGAAGCCGGAAGCCCGCCGGACGCTCGAGCGTCAGGCCGCCTGGCTGAAGCAGTACGGCAACGTCGCCGTCACCATCGAAGGCCATTGCGACGAGCGCGGCACCCGCGAGTACAACCTCGCCCTCGGTGACCGTCGCGCGAAGGCCGCCAGCAACTACCTCGTCTCGCTCGGCATTCCCGCCAGCCGCATCAAGACCATCTCGTATGGCAAGGAGCGTCCGGCGGTGCTCGGCTCGAACGAGGCTGCCTGGTCGCAGAACCGTCGCGGAGTCACCGTCGTCAACTGACGACGGCGTAGCGGTGTTCGTTTAGGCGTCGGCCTCGGCAACGAGGCCGACGCCTTATTTTTGCCCTACGGCTGGGCCATAGCTTCGGCGCGGAGGGACGCCTGAGAGCCATGATGCATAGACTTCTCCCCGTTCTATCCGTCCTCGCGTTCCTCGCCCCGGCGCTGCCGGCCCATGCGCAGGACGTCCGCGCGCTGGTCGACCGTGTCGACCGTTTGCAGCGCGACATCGATACGCTCCAGCGCCAGGTCTATCGCGGTCAGGTCCCCCAGGCACCGATCGGCGGCGCTCCTCCGGTCGTCCAGATGGCCCCGGTCGGCGGCTCCGACCTCTCGAACGCGGCCGTCAGCCGCTTCGAGACCCGGCTTTCGCAGCTCGAGGACACCCTCCGGGACCTCACCGGCAAGATCGAAGAGATCTCCTACGCCAACGAGCAGACCCGACGTCAGCTGGACAAGATGACCGGCGACATGGAGCTGCGCTTCCAGGACCTGGAGAAGGCCCGCCCAGGCCAGCCTCCCGCCCAGGCCCAGGGGCAGGCACCCGTCGCTCCGTCGACGCCGTCCCAGTCGGCCGGCAATCCGTCGCAGCCGCCGACCACCTCCGGCAATCTCGGCTCGATGACCCAGGGCCAGCTCCAGGCGAACGCGCCGACCCCGGGCGCGGCGCCGGCCGCCCCATCGGCCCCCGGAGCACGTCCCGGCCAGCCGCAGCAGGCGGCACGGCCGCCAGCCGCTGCTTCGATCCTTCCCGATGGCTCGGCCGAGGATCAGTACAAGTTCGCCTTCAACATCCTGCTGCAGAACGACTACGACCAGGCCGAGCGCGCCTTCCGCGCTTATATCGACAAGCACCCCAACGATCCGCGCACCGAGAACGCCCGCTACTGGCTGGCCGAAACCTATTACGTCCGCGACAAGTTCGAGCCGGCGTCGACCGCCTTCGCCGAGGCGTACCAGAAGGCGCCGACCGGCCAGAAGGCACCCGATAACCTGCTGAAGCTGGGCATGTCGCTGGCCAAGCTGAACAAGCCGCGAGAGGCCTGCGCGACCTTCGACCGCCTGGGCCAGCAGTTCCCGAACGCGCCGGGCACCGTGAAGAGCCGGGCGACGGCCGAGAAGAATCGCCTCAACTGCAAGTGACGGCCGATGATCTCGTCGCTCGCCTGATGGCGCGCTTCGAGCCGTTCGAGCCCTCTCCCGCCCTTGCCGTCGGCGTCTCCGGCGGGGCGGACTCCTTGGCCCTCGCGCTCCTTGCCGATCGATGGGCGCGCGCCCGGAACGGGCGGGTTCTCGCGCTGACAGTCGACCACGGCCTCCGGGCTGGTTCAGGCGCGGAAGCCCATCAGGTCGGCGCCTGGCTCGAAGCGCGCAACATTCCTCACGCGACCCTTTCGTGGCTGGGCGCGAAACCCGAGGCGGGCATCCAGGCCGCGGCCCGCGAAGCGCGATCGAGGCTGCTCGGGGAGTACTGCCGCGACCGCGGCATCCTGCATCTGTTGCTGGCCCATCATCGCGGCGACCAGGCGGAGACCGTGGCGCTGCGTCGCGAGGATCAGAGCGGTCCGGACGGTCTCGCCGGGATCGTGGCCGAGACGCCGATGCCT
>CAZZLX010000290.1:0-5406 GCA_964655235.1 uncultured Rhizobium sp. | reverse complement strand
TCGACTTCCGCATCGCATCCAGGCGCCGCATCGCGGTGACGCCGGCATCGATCTCCGGCACGTCGGCGGCTTCGCCGCGGACGCGCGCGAGGAAGCCCTGGAGCAAGGCACGGTAGCCCTTGTGGTCCTCGTTGGCGGCGACGGTCAGGTTCGGCTCCCAGACCATCGTGTCGGCGGCCGGCGTCATCGTCGCGTCCGGATCGTCGACCTTGAACGACGGATCGCGGACGTAGCGGACCTCGGTCACGTTCCGCACCTCGACGCGACGATGGTCGCCCATGACCTGCCACCATTCGACCGGCGCACCCCTCGACTGCAGCGTGCCCATCGCCAGCGTCGCCAGCGCGCCCGACCGGCAGTCGAAGTCGACATGAAGCAGGAGCCGGCCCGGCGACGTCTCGTGCCTGCGCACGCGCAAGCCGGACAGCGGTCCCATCAGCCACGGCACCAAGTCGAGATAGTGGACGCAGTGATGCAGGTAGAAGCCGGTGTAATCGAGATTGCCCTGGAAGTAGGTCGGCGCGGTCATGTAGTGGCCGAGAAATCCGGCGAGCGGTCCGAACTCCGGTGCGCGCGTCAGGTTGAAGGCGACGCGGTTGGCGGTCGAGTGCCGCTTCATGAAACCGATCACCACCGGCTTCCGCGCGCGCTCGGAGGCCGCGAGGATCCCCTCGGCCTGCGCCGCGGTCGCGCCCGGCGGCTTCTCGACGAAGACAGGCAGGCCGCGTCCGAGCGCCAGCGGTGCAAGCTCGGCATGGACCGCGGGGCCGACCGCGAGGCCGATCGCATCGAGTCCGGGATGCTCGATCAGGTCGCGGGCGCGCGTGTAGGTCGTGGCTGCCGGTGCCAGCAGCTTGGCGCGGGCGATCGCATCCGGCTGCGGATCGCAGATCGCCGCGATCTCGGCGCCGAGACCCGCCAGCTTCGGCATCAGCATCGAGCAGGCATGCCGGCCAAGTCCGATCCACCCGATCCTCACGTGCTCTCCTTATCTGCCGTTCGTCGGAATTAGTCACCGTCTTGTCCCAATAACATATGTCAACGCCCTGCTAGCGTCGCATCGCAGAATGCGGAGGCTGAATGACCCTGGCGGAGACCCCTTCCGGATCTCCAACGGACGTGATGCTGCGTTTGCGCAAGGAGACGGCAGGGTCCCACGCCCGGTTGGAAAAGGCCCTTGCGCTTCTCGACCCGCCGCTGGCGAGGGAGCGCTTCGTCACGCTGCTGGAGCGGTTCTATGGTTTTCACGCGGTCTGGGAGCCGGTGATCGCCCCGCATTTCGATCCGGACTTCCTGCAACCGCGCCGCCGCATCCGCCTGATCGAGGCGGACCTGATCGCCCTCGGCCACCACCCGGCCGATACCAAGCCGCCCTTCTGCTTCGGCGCGGCGGCGCTCGGCCGCTCGCCCGAGGCCGCGCTGGGATCCCTCTATGTCGTGGAAGGCTCGACTCTCGGGGGCCAGGTGATCGCCCGCGGCCTGCAGGGCACCGGCTGGGGCGAGCGGATCCGCTACTTCAATCCCTATGGCGAGGGAACCGGGACCATGTGGTCGGCGTTGAAAACCCTGGTCCGAACACGTTCCGGGACATCCTCCGATCCGAAGATCATGGCCGGCGCCCTCGCCACCTTCGATCTCCTGCAGGACTGGCTGAGCCCGGCATTCCCAGAGCCTGCCTGAATGGACGACGTCCAGCCGGACATCACCGATTGCGCAGCCGAGCCGATCCGCATCCCTGGCGGAATCCAGGCGCATGGCGCGTTGCTGGTCATCGCGCCCGAGAGCCTGAAGATCCTGCAGGCGAGCGCCAACGTCGAGAAGCAGCTGGGCTTCAGGCCGGCCCCCGGCGCCACCATCCACGCGATCCCCGGATCCGACATCGACCCCCTGATCTCCGAGGTCGTGCGCTGGCTCCGCGGCGGCGCCGAGGTGCCTCTTCTCCGGACCGCCCGCCTCGACCGCCGGTCGATGCAGGTGATCGGCCACCTGACCCCCCAGGGCGCGATCCTCGAGTTCGAGGAAGGTCCCGAGCGCGAGTTGGAAACGCTCGCTTCGCTCTACCCGCGCCTCGGACGCTTCGTGAACGCGATCGAGGCGCTCGCGACGGTCGAGGATCTTGCGCGAACCGCGGCGCGCGAAGTGCGCGACCTGACCCAGTTCAACCGCGTGATGGTCTACGCCTTCGACAAGCACTGGAACGGCACGGTGATCGCCGAGGACGGCGACGGCACGCTCCCGTCATATCTCGATCTCCGCTTCCCCGCGTCCGACATTCCCGCGCAGGCGCGCGAACTCTATCGGCTGAACCGTACCCGCCTGATCCCCGACGCTGACTATGTGCCCTCCTCGATCGTGCCAGCGGAGAGTCCGGTCGACCGCCAACCGCTCGATCTCAGCTACGCCCAGTTGCGCAGCGTCTCGCCGATCCATCTGCAGTACATGCGCAACATGCAGACCATGGCGTCGATGTCGATCTCGATCGTCGTCGACGGCCGGCTCTGGGGCCTGATCGCCTGCCACAACCGGACGCCGAAGCGCGTCAACGCCCAGGTCCGTACCGCCTGCGACTTCCTGGGCCAGACGCTGTCGCTGCAGATCGGCGCGCGCGAACGCCACACGCATGCGACCCGCCGGATCGAGCTCAAGAAGACCGAGACTGATCTGCTCGCCAGCCTCGCGCTGGCCGAGAGCTTCCAGGCCGGCATGGCCGAGAATCCGGACGCCTGGCTCGGCCTCACCGGCGCTACGGGTGCCGCGGTCATGCTGCAGGGCGAGTTCCGGACCGCCGGCAAGACGCCGAACGAGGACCAGCTCCGCCGCCTCGCCGACTGGCTGGAGAGCCGTGGCAATGGCCATGTCTTCGCCACCTCGGCGCTCTCCGAGCACTGGCCGGAAGCAGCCGAGTTCGCCGACGCCGCCAGCGGCCTGATCGCGGCCTCGATCTCGCGCATCCGCGCGAGCTATCTGATGTGGTTCAGGGCCGAGATCGTCCACACGGTCACCTGGGCCGTCAACCCTCAAAAGGCAATGGCGCCGGGACCCGACCAGCGCTTCGGCCCGCGCAAGTCCTTCGAGAACTGGAAGGAGCTGGTGCGACGGCAGAGCCGGCCGTGGTCCGAAGCCGAGATCGACAGCGCCGGCGACTTCCGCAACGCCATCGTCAACATCGTGCTGCGCCAGGCCGAGCAGCGCGCCGAACTCTCCGACGAGCTCGGCCGCATCAACAAGGAGCTCGAGTCCTTCTCCTACTCGATCTCGCACGATCTCCGTGCGCCGTTCCGCCACATCGTGGGATACGCCGAGCTGCTTTCCGAGCGCGAGAAGGGGAAGCTCGACGAAAAGTCGCGCCACTACCTCGACAGCATCGCCGAGGCGGCGATCTCGGCCGGCAAGCTCGTCGACGACCTGCTCAGCTTCTCCCAGTTCGGCCGCCAGAGTCTCACCACCTTCCCCGTCGACATGAAGAAGCTCGCCAAGGAGGTCGGCGGCGCGCTGGCGCCGGAATCGAACGGCCGCAAGGTCGACTGGCGCATCGGCGACCTGCCCCCCACCCGGGGCGACGGCGTGCTGCTGCGCCAAGCCCTCCTCAATCTGATGGACAATGCCTTGAAGTACACACGCGGCCGCAACCCGGCGGTCATCGAGATCACCGGCGAGGACCGCCCGGGGGAGACCGTCTACACGGTCCACGACAACGGCGTCGGCTTCGACATGGCCTACGTCAACAAGCTGTTCGGCGTCTTCCAGCGCCTACACCGCAGCGAGGAATTCGAAGGCACCGGCATCGGGCTCGCCATCGTCAAGCGGGTGTTCGACCGCCACGGCGGCTGGATCCGCGCAGAAGGGGCGCTCGGCAAGGGCGCCACCTTCGTCTTCGGCCTGCCGAAGCGGGCGGAGGCGGCGCATGGCTGACCTTCGTCCCATCCTGCTGGTCGAGGACAATCCCAAGGACCTCGAGCTGACGCTTGCCGCGCTCGCCAAGTGCCAGCTCGCGAACGAGATCGTGGTCGTGCGCGACGGCGCCGAGGCACTCGACTATCTATACGAGAAGGGCAGCTTCAAGGGCCGGAACCACGGCGAGCCCGCGGTCGTGCTGCTCGACCTCAAGCTGCCGAAGGTCGACGGGCTCGAGGTGCTGTCGAAGGTCAAGAGCGATCCCGGCCTACGCCAGATCCCGATCGTGATGCTGACATCCTCGCGCGAGGAGCGCGACCTGGTGCAGAGCTACGAGCGCGGCGTCAACGCCTTCGTGGTGAAGCCGGTGGACTTCAACGCCTTCTTCGAAGCTATCCAGGACCTCGGCATGTTCTGGGCGGTGCTGAACGAGCCGCCGCCGCGAGGCATTGGTGGCGGCAGATAAAGCCAACGAGACCGGGACGCCTCTTCGGATTCTGCTTCTCGAAGACAGCGACATCGACGCCGAGCTGCTCCAGAGCCATCTCGACAAGGCGAAGCTCGCCTATTCGCTCGATCGCGCCTCGGACCGCCAAGGCTTCCTCGACGGACTCGCGGCACAGCCGGACATCATCCTCTCCGACTACTCGCTGCCCGACTTCGACGGCCTGACAGCGCTCGGCCTCGCGCGCGAGCGCATGCCCGAGACGCCTTTCATCTTCGTTTCCGGCGTCACCGGCGAGGAGTTCGCGACCGACGCCTTGAAGCGCGGCGCGGTCGACTACGTGATGAAGCGGAACCTGTCGCGGCTGCCGAGCTCGGTCATGCGCGCAATCGGCGAGGCCAATGCCAGGCGCGAGCGCCGGCGTGCGGAAGCCGCGCTGCATTCGACCGAGATCGGCATCCGCATGGCCGTCAGCGCCGCGCAGCTCGGCAGCTGGCGCTACGAGACCAGGAGCGGCCGCCTCGTCTGGGACGCGCGCTGCAAGGCGCTCTACGGCCTTCCGCCCGACGCCGACGTCACCTTCGGCACCTTCATCGCGCATTGCCATCCCGATGATCGCGAGCGGATGCAGGCGGCGGTCGCGGCGGCGATCGCACCCGATGGCAGCGGCGAGCTCGACGAGGAGCACAGGACCATCGGCGCCGATGGTGCGGTCCGCTGGGTCGCCGCCCGCGGCCAGGCGATCGTGGAGTACGGCGTCTGCATCGAGCTGATCGGCGTGCTGCGCGACATAACCGACCAGAAGCGCGCCGAAGAAGAGATGCGGCGGACCAACCGCCTGCTCGAGAAGCGGGTCGCCGAGCGCACGCGCGAGCGCGACCGCATCTGGCTGCTCAGCAAGGATCTGCTCGCGGTCGGGACCTTTGACGGGCGCCTGCGCACGGTCAACCCGGCATGGTCCGAGCTCCTGGGGCACGACCCCAGGGTCCTCCTGTCGCGTTCCTTCTTCGAGCTCATCCATCCGGACGAGCTCGCCAACGCCGGCGAGATCATCCGGAGCCTCAAGG
>CAZZLX010000289.1:0-5410 GCA_964655235.1 uncultured Rhizobium sp. | reverse complement strand
GGCAAGCCCGGCTTCCTCAACCATGGCTTCATTGCGCGGGGGCGAGCTTCTTGAGGATCTCGGCGGCGAGTGCCTTCATCTCGACACCGGCCGCACCGGCGCCGCTCTGCTCCGAGATGCCTTTGCCGTCGAGCATCGCCGAAGCGAAGGCGACGCGGCTGCCGAGCACGGTATCGGCGACCGGCGTGCCGAGCTCGGCGTACTTCATCCGCATCTGATCGGCGAGCTTCCCGCGCGGCGGCATGCGGTTGAGGATCACCAGCGCCGGGCGCTTCTCGGCCTTGGCGAGGTCGAGGGTCACCTTGGTGGCCCACAGATCCATTGGGCTCGGCTGCGCGGGTATCAGCACCAGGTCGGCGGTGCGGACCGCGATTTTCGACTCCGTCTCGGCATGCGGGGGGCTGTCGATCACGACGAGGTCGACCAGCTTCGCGAGCTTCTCGACCTCGCCCTGCACACGCCAGCCGCCGACGCAGCGGAGCTCGATCGGCACCGCGTCCTTCATTCGTACGCGCTCGGCGAACCATTTGGTAAGGCTCGCCTGCGGATCGATGTCGACGACGCCGACCTTGAGGCCCCCCTTGGCCCAGGCAACCGCAAGATGTGCGGCGAGCGTCGTCTTCCCGGCGCCGCCCTTCTGCTGGGCCACAGTCACGATGCGCGTCATCGGGCCCTCCCCATCGGCTCCACGCCGAATCGCCCCTATTGTGCGGAGCCTGCATCTGGCCCACAAGATGCGCTCAATCGATGACGCTTCCGACTGAATCCGCGATGAAAGAGGCGGTGACGGCGCTGGCCCAGGGCAGCCTCGTCGCCTTCCCCACCGAGACCGTCTACGGCCTCGGCGCCGATTCGACATCGGATGCGGCCGTCGCCCGCGTCTACGAGGCGAAAGGTCGTCCCGTCTTCAATCCGCTGATCGCCCATGTGCCGGACCTGGCAGATGCCGAACGCCTCGTCGTCTTTCCCGAGTCGGCGCGTCGGCTGGCGCGCGCCTTCTGGCCAGGGCCGCTGACGTTGGTCCTCAAGCGGCGAGACAATTGTCCAGTGAGCCTTCTCGCCTCCGCTGGCCTCGACACGTTGGCGATCCGCGTGCCCGATCACCCTGTTGCGCAAGGGCTGCTGCGCGCCTTTGGACGGCCGCTCGTGGCGCCTTCCGCAAATCCGTCGGGGCAATTGAGCCCGACGACGGCGGCGGATGTCCGCGAGACGCTGGGTGACAAGGTTGCGGTGATCCTGGACGGCGGGCCGTGCCGGGTCGGGATCGAGTCGACCGTGGTCGACGTCTCGGGCGACCGACCGGCGCTGTTGCGGCCCGGCGGCGTGACGACCGAAGCGATCGAGTCCATTCTGGGGCCGCTGGCATCGGCAGGGGAGGGGCCGCTGCGTTCGCCGGGTCAACTGGAGAGCCATTACGCGCCGGCCCTGCCGGTGCGCCTCGGCGCGGCGGAAGCGCGGCCGGGCGAGGCCTTGCTCGCCTTCGGGCCGGCTGCATCGGGCGAGCTCAACCTGAGCCCGTCCGGCGATCTCACCGAGGCGGCCGCCAACCTCTTCGCCCATCTGCGCGCGCTCGATCGGGCCGAGTTCTCGGCGATCGCGGTGATGCCGATCCCCGAACGGGGTCTCGGCCGCGCGATCAACGACAGGCTGCGCCGGGCCGCGGCCCCGCGACCGGTTCCCGGAAGGACCTGATGAGCCTGATCGGCAATGCCCCCGGCTTCGCCGCCGGCTCGCTCAATCTCGCGGTGGCGCTGGCTCTGCCGCTGGCGATCGCCGCGCCATTGGGCCTGGCGCCGCTGATGCTGGCGGCGGCGCTCGGCATCGTGATCGGCGACGGCTGGCCGACCCGCGTTCATCGCCGCTTCGCGATCGCGACGGCGATCCTCACCCTGCTCGTGATCTTCGGCGCCGCGAGCTGGCTCTGGTCGATCGATCCCGACCGCAGCCTGTCGATGGCCGGCCGGCTTCTGCTCACCTTTCTCGCCGGCGGCGTGCTTGTCGACAAGGCGCTCAGGCTCGATCGTCGTGGACGCCGGCGGCTTGCCGCGTGGGCGGCGATCGGGACCGCGATCGGTGTCGCTCTCCTGCTGAGCGAGGCGCTCACGGGCCAGGCCCTGCTGCGCCTCGGCCGCGCGCTGATCGACTCCCGCGAGCCGACCCCGGTGATGCTGAATCGCGCGGCGACGGTGCTGGCGCTGATGATCTGGCCCGCCGCCTACGCGCTTTACCGCTTCGGTGGCGCGGTGCTTGGCATCGCGTTCCTGGTCCTCGCCTTCGCCGCGCTGACGCTGCTCGAGAACACCACGGCCTTCCTCGCCGCCTTCGTCGGCTTCGCCGCCGGCATCGCCGCGATCGCGATGCCGGTCACCGTGCGCCGGGTCGCGATCGGGGGCTCGATCGTCGGGGTGCTGGCAGCGCCCCTCGTCGTCTCGACGCTCGCCGGCATGGAATCCCTGCATCTTCAGATAAAGCCGTCGGCGGTGCATCGCCTGATGATCTGGCAATTCACCGTCGATCGCATCGACGAGCGGCCCTTGCTCGGCTGGGGACTGGAGACCGCGCGCGAGCTCCCGGGCGGCGACCGCGACGTCACCTTCAAGACGCGCGAGGGCGAATGGACGCGGCAGGCGCTGCCGCTGCACACCCACAACGCCGCGCTTCAGCTCCGCGTCGAACTCGGCATCCTCGGGCCGGTGCTGCTGGCGCTGCTGATCGGCGGCGTCGGCCTCGCGCTCGGCCGCGTCGAGAGCCGCATCGCGCATTCGACCCGGCTCGCCTTCCTGGTCAGCGCGCTCGCAGTGGCGATGGCGAGCTACGGCGTCTGGCAGTTCTGGTGGCTCGCCGCTCTCGCGGTATCGCTGGCGGCGCTGGTCGGGGTCGGCTTGCCGGACCCTGAGGAAACCGATACATCGGACTGACGCTCGCTCAAGAGATCCCGATGACCGCTGCCGCACGCACGCCCGCCTCGTTCTCGCCGGACTTCATCCGGCGTCTGGAAGCGGCCCTGGGGCGGCCGATCGTCGAGCCAACCGACGCCGCGGCCTATCTCACAGACTGGCGCGGCTTCCTCACCGCGCGGAACGCGATCGTCGTGCGGCCCGGCTCGACCGAGGAAGTCTCCAAGGTCGTCAAGGTCTGTGCCGAGGCGCGGATCCCGATCGTGCCTCAGGGTGGCAACACCGGTCTCACCGGCGGCTCCATTCCCTACGAGGACGAGGCGGCGGTCGTGATCAATCTCGGGCGCATGAACAAGGTGCGCTCGGTAGATGTGCTCAACTACGCGATGACTGTCGATGCCGGCTGCGTGCTGCAAACCCTGCAGAAGGTCGCCGAGGACGCCGACCGTCTCTTCCCCTTGAGCCTCGGCGCCGAGGGCAGCTGCCAGATCGGCGGCAACCTCTCGACCAATGCCGGCGGCGTCGCCGTGCTCAAGTACGGCAACGCCCGCGACCTCGTGCTCGGCGTCGAGGTGGTGCTGCCCGACGGCACCATCTGGGACGGGCTGCGCGGGCTTCGCAAGGACAACACCGGCTACGACCTGAAGCAGCTGTTCCTCGGTGCCGAAGGTACGCTCGGCATCATCACCGCCGCAGTGTTGAAGCTGTTTCCGAGGCCGCGCGACAAGCGCACGTCCTATGTGGCGCTCCGCGATCTCGACGCGGCGATCGAACTCCTGGTGCGCATGCGATCGGCCACCGGCGACCAGGTCGCGAGCTTCGAGTACCTGCCGCGCAACTGCATGCAGATGGCGCTCGACCACATCCGCGGCGTCTCCGATCCTATGGAGAAGGTCTACGAGCACTACGCGCTGATCGAGGTGAGCCGCACCGCCGACGAGGACGCCGGCTTCGCCGAGCATGTCGAGGCCGCGCTCGGCAAGGCGATCGAGGACGGCCTCGTGATCGATGCCGTGGTCGCGCAGAACCAGGCGCAGGCGGCGATGTTTTGGAAGATCCGGGACTCGATGGCCGAGGCGCAGAAGGAAGAAGGCCCGGCGATCCGCCATGACGTGGCGGTTCCGGTCAGCAGCATCCCGGCGTTCTACAAAGAGGCGAGGAGGCGCGTGCTGGCGCGGGTGCCGGACGCCCGCATCCACGGCTTCGGCCATGTCGGCGACGGCAACCTGCACTACAACATCGCGCCGCCGCGGGGCGCCGACGGAAAGGCGTTCCTGTCGCTGATGGGCGAGATCAACGCGATCGTCCACGACTGCGTCGCCGAGTATCACGGCTCGATCTCGGCCGAGCACGGCATCGGCCGCATCCGCCGCGACGAGCTGCCGCGCTACAAGGATCCGGTCGAGCTGGCACTGATGAAGAAGGTCAAGGCGGCGCTCGACCCGCTGGGGATCATGAATCCGGGCAAGGTGTTCTGACGATGGCCGACTACGTGGCGCCGCTGACGGACCTCGACTTCCAGCTTCGCGTGGTAGCCGGTCTCGATCACGTGCTGTCGCTGCCGCATTACGGCAGCCTCGATGCCGACACGGTGAAGCAGGTCCTGGAAGAGGGCGGCCGCTTCGCCGGCGAGGTGCTGGCGCCGCTGAACCGGACCGGCGACCAGGTCCATTCCAAGCTCGAGAATGGCCAGGTCCGCACGCCGCCCGGCTTCGCCGACGCCTACACTCGGTTCGCGAATGGCGGCTGGAACGCGGTGCCGTTCGACGACGAGTACGGCGGCCAAGGCTTGCCTTGGGTCGTGCAGACCGCGCTAGGCGAAATGTGGAACGCCGCCAACCTTTCCTTCGCGCTCTGCCCGCTGCTGACCAACGGCGCCATCGAGGCGCTGCTCGCGCACGGTTCGGACGAGCAGAAGCGCACGTACCTCCCGAAGATGATCTCGGGCGAGTGGACCGGCACGATGAACCTGACCGAGCCGCAGGCGGGCTCGGACTTGGGACAGGTGCGCGCCAGGGCGGTCCCGGCCGGCGACCACTACAAGATCACCGGCCAGAAGATCTTCATCACCTATGGCGAGCACGACTTCACCCCGAACATCGTGCACCTCGTGCTGGCGAGGATGCCGGACGCGCCGGCGGGCACGCGCGGCATCTCGCTTTTCGTGGTACCCAAGTTCCTGGTGAAGCCGGATGGCTCCCTCGGCCAGCGCAACGACCTCCGCGTCGCTTCGCTCGAGCACAAGCTCGGCATCCATGCGAGCCCGACCTGCGTGATGGCCTACGGGGACAATGGCGGCGCCACCGGCTATCTGGTCGGCGAGGCCAATCGCGGCCTCGAATACATGTTCGTGATGATGAACGAAGCGCGTCTGGGTTGCGGCGTGCAGGGCGTTGCCCTCGGTGAGCGTGCCTACCAGCAGGCCCTGGGCTATGCCCGTGAGCGCAAGCAGGGGCGCGATGCGCTGACCGGCGAAGCACTGGTCTCGATCGACAAGCATCCGGACGTCCGTC
>CAZZLX010000288.1:0-5411 GCA_964655235.1 uncultured Rhizobium sp. | reverse complement strand
CAAGTAAGCGCCCTGCGCGTCTGCGGTGCGCTCTTTGACCACCGCGGCCTCGACATTGCCGATCAGGCCCTGGGTCTCTTCGCAGAAGGCGTCGTCGCCGGAGATCATGATGACCGGCGCGCCATAGTGGTTGGCGACCTCGGCGCTGAAGCCGCCTTCGGAGACCGTCCTTCCGTTCAGCCTCACCTCGCGGACCATGAGGCCCATGAAGCTGTGGCCGAGGATGCCGGTCATGTGCGTCGAGCCGGTGTGGTAGCCGATCAGCATCGATCCGTCGAACTTGCCGACCTCGATGCCCTGCATCATGCCGAGCGGCCTGGGCCAGGAGCGCACGAGCTGCACCTGGCGCGGCAGCCGGTCGATGATGATGTTCATGCCGGTGCCGTGGGAGTCGCTGACGATGAGCTCGGTGGCGCCGGCGTCGATCGCCGCGTCGCAGGCCGCGACGACGCTGTCGGTCATCCAGACGCGCGCGCGCTGCCAGTCGAAGCCGTCGGTCTTGGTCTCCGGCCGGTTGACGACGCCGACGATGCCCTCGATGTCGGCCGAGATGTAGAAACGCATGATGTCTCCTCAGGCGAACGGATTGGCGACCCTGGGCCAGAACGGCACGGTCTTCTTGGTATAGGGGATGTTGGCGAAATCCGGCGGGATCGCGCCCGGCGTCGAGACGTAGAGCACCTCCTTCGCCAGCGGCGCGAAGCGCGCATGGAAATGCTGGGTCGACTTGACCACCACGATCTTGCGTCTGGTCGGATCGAGGCCGAGATTCGAGAAGGCGTCGGGCGCGTAGGTCTGGCCGCGGAGCGTGTTCACCACCAGGTCGATGCCCTCGCCCTGAACCCAGACCGCTTCGCCCAGCGGGATCTGCCCGCCGTTGTTCCCGGTCTGGGTCAGCGCGTCGCTGACCGCCTTGACGGTGACGCGCAGGTCGACCGTGTCGCCGGAGGCTTTGCCGCACTTGCCGCCGACGCGGAGGTCGAAGCTGGCGCCGACGCCGGCTTCCTTGCAGATGCGGACCGCGACCGGATCCCAGTAGCAGCCGCTGGCGACGTCGCGCACGCCGCGCTCGAGCAGCCGCTTCAGGATGAAGGTCGAGTCCGACGGTGCGCCGCCGCCGGCGTTGTCGGCGACGTCGGCCATCACCACGAGGCCATCGGTGACCTTGAGCGCGCGGTCGATCGCGGCGTCGACGTCGAGATGCGGCGTCACGGTCTGATCTCGCAGGCCGAAGATCTCGCGCCCGAGCTTCTCGGCGAGCGCGGCGGCCTTGGCCTGGTCGCCGTCGGCGATCACCAGCATGCGGGCGCCGACATCTGCGACGTCGCCCCAGGGGAAGCCGTGGGCGAAGGAGACCGAGAGGATGCCGTCCTTGCCTTCGAGCGCCATCATGCGATCGACGAATCCGCGCATCGGCTCGACCGGCGTTCGCCACATGTTGACCATGCGGCAGTCGTAGAGCGCGCTGACAGGCTTCGTTTCCCCGGCGCCCGCTGCCTTGCAGAGCGTGTAGACCTCGCGCGCCCGGGCGGCGGTGTCGACGTGCGGATACTCCTTGTAGGTGACGATCGCGGTGGCCGCGTCGATCATCTGCTGGGTCAGGTGGCAGTGGAGGTCGAGCTCGCACCCGATCGGCACTTTCGGCCCGACGATCGCGCGCGCCCGCGCCAGGATGTCGCCCTCGCAGTCGTCGTAGCCGTCGGCGACCATCGCGCCGTGCAGGAACAGAAGCACCATGTCGACCGGCAGCGCGGCCTGCAGGTCGCCGAGGATCTCGTCCCGGAAGGACTCGTAGACCGAGCGGATCGTGGTGCCCGCCGGCTGGGCGAAGGTGGAAAGGCTCTCGACGACCTCGTGCCCCTCGGCTTCGGCGGCTTTCCGCCACTCGATCACCGGCGCGGTGCCGATCGCCGGCGGGCGCCGGCTGGCGTCACGGCGAAGCAGGGTCTCCTCGAAGGTGCGATAGCCGGTCGGCAGCGGCGAGAACGTGTTGGTCTCTGTCGCGAGCGAGGCGATGAAGATCTTCATGAGGGTTCGGGATCCGAGGGAGGCGGGAGGGCGCCACAGCCTAGCAGCAAAACCGCCCATCCCAAGAGCAGGAGATGCGCCTTGGATAGGTTCCAACCAGCATCTCCCCTCCGGCCGCCGGCTTCGCTATGTTCGGGCCCCGATGAGCGTCCTCGACTTCGCCCATGTCAGCGGCTCCGACCTCCGCCAGGAGGGGCTCGGCCTGATCGGGCTCGTCCTCGACGGGGTCAAGACCGCGGCCTGCTACATCGACCCTGAAGAGCGGATCCAGGCCTGGAACCAGTCCTACGAGCGGTTCTTCCCCGAACATCAGGGACTGCTCCGGCCTGGCTGGCCCTATATCGAGAACCTCCGGCGCTATTTCGAGGCGAACTCCAGCGCCACCGACCCGGCGCATTTCCAGGAGATCCTGGCCGCGGGCATCGCCCGCCACCGCGGCATGACCCACCCGAACCTGTTCCAGAAGAAGGACGGTCGGCGCCTGCGGGCCCAGACGGTCTGGTTCACCGACGGCGCCTGCCTGAAGATGTGGACCGATGAGACCTTCACCTACTCGGTCCGTGAAAGCTCGCTCGATACGCCGCAGTCCGACTCCGGCTACGGCGTCGCGGTGTTCGACGCGCGCGGCCACTTCGTCCGCGCCAACCGGCAGCTCGAGGAGCTCTTCCCGCGCGCGGTCGATCTGTTCGACGCGCGGACGAGCTATACCGATCATCTGCGGCGCTACGGCGACACGGCATTCGCCGAGAGCGAGCGGGACAAGGTCGAGACGCTGATCGGCCGCGGCAATCCGCCCGTCCACCCGCTCGACCGGCCGCTGGTGATCCGTCGGCGCGACGGCGGCTGGCTGCAGCTCGAGGAACGGCGCCTGTTCGACGGCAGCCTGAACGCGTATTGGCTCGACATCTCGACGGTCAAGTCGTTGGAGGCGACCAACGAGGAGCTGAACCGGCTGGTGGGCGAACTGACCGAGGCCAGGCTCAAGGCCGAGAGCGCCAATCGGGTGCGCTCCGAGTTCGTCGCCATGATGAGCCACGAGCTGCGCACGCCGCTGCATGCGATCATCGGCTTTGCCGAGGTGATCCTCGATCTGGCGGGACGCAAGCCCGGCCTCGATGCCTTCATCGGTCACGCGAACGACATCCTGGACGGCGGCCGCCGGCTCCTGGGCGCGATCGACGAGATGCTGGACCTGGCACGGATCGATGCCGGGCGCATCCGCCTGGATGCGCGCGCGATCGATCCGGAGAAGCTGCTCGGGGCCTGCACCCGCCAGGCGGCTGACGATGCCGCGAAGCGCGGCGTCCAGCTTTCGGTCGCCGTCGAACCGGGCTGTCCCACGATCTGGGCGGACGAGGCGGCCCTCCGGAAGGTGCTGCTGAACCTGCTGTCGAACGGGATCAAGTTCACGCCGCAGGGCGGTCGGATCTCGGTCGGCGCCCAGCCCGTCGAAGACAACCGGGTCCGGCTCACGATCGCGGACACCGGCATCGGCATCCCGGCGGACCGTCTTTCCGGCATCTTCGAACCTTTCGCGCAGCTCGACGTTTCCTATCGTCGGGAGGCGGAAGGTGTCGGCATCGGCCTCGCCCTCGTCCGCGAGCTCGTCGAATACATGGATGGCGAGGTCGCGATCTCGAGCGAGGTCGGGCGGGGAACCATCGTCGAGGTGACGCTGCCGTCGACGCGCGCAACTCGCGCCTGATCGCAGGTCTGGGAAGGATCACATGGTGAAGCGTGCCGCAGCCGCGTTGGCGGCAGGGTTGATCGCGGTCCTGTGCATGGGGTCGGCCAAGGCCGACGGGCTTGCGCGCTTCCAGCAGGAGATCCTGCCGAAGCTCAGGAAGAGCGAGTTCGCCTACGAGAAGGCGTCGGCGCTCGGGTCCGGCGGCTTCGTGCTCGAGAAGGTCGTCGTGTCCTCGCCGCCCGAGGCTGGACGGCCGGGCCGGGCGGAGCTCCGCGTCGCGCGACTCGAGGTCGAGGAGCTTGACTTCGAAGGCTTTGCCGCGGGCGAGGCACGCTACGCCAAGGTCGCGGCGAAGGGCATGGTCGTGCCGGAGAATGGCGCCTATGCCGCCGACCTAAGGCGCTTCGGTGCGGCGATGAGCCCGGCCGACGGGCGTCTCGAGTATCGCTGGGATCCGGCGTCGCAGGTGCTGGCGATCAACCGCTTCGAGCTGGTGTCCGGCCGCGATCATCTCTCGCTCGAGGCGGTGCTGGACAAGGTCCAGACGTTGCGCGGCCCCAAGGCGTGGGACGTCGGCGTATCGGTGCGCTCGGCGCGCCTGGTCTACGACAACCACCAGAGCCTGGCGCGCGCGCTGCGCCTGTTCGCGGCGCAGTCGGGAAAGACCGAGGAGACGGTGCACCGCGAGTGGCTGAACCGCATCGCGGTGACCGCCAACGGCAAGGGCCAGCGGACGACGCAGGCGGCCGACGCCATTGCCTCGTTCGTCCAAGACTATCGCCAACCGAAGGGACCGCTGACGCTCGCCTTCCGCCCGGCCCAGCCGGTGCCGTACGCGATGCTGCTCGCAGCGCTGTTCCTGCCGGATCCGGCGCAGGTGGCCGGCCTGGCCGCCGCATATCCGGCCACGCGTCTCGGCGCCGCGGCACTCGGCCGCTAGGTCTTACGGCGCGACGCAGTAGCCGTCGCGTCGGGGATCGCAGCCGCCGATCTTGGCTCCCGTCGCCGGGTCGATCGAGATTCCGTGCATGCCGCCGACGGCCCAGGTCCAGGGCTCGACCACATGGACCTCGTGCCCGCGCTTGCGCAGCCCCTCGACCGTAGCGGCCGGCATCCGCGACTCCACATGCACCTTGCGTCCGTCCCAGAGGCGCCCGCGCGGCTCCTCCACGGCGTCCTGCATGAGCGAGCCATAGTCGACGTGCTGGACCATGACCTGCGTCTGGGTCTGGGAGATGCCGTAGCTGCCGGGCGTGCCGAGAGCGAGCACTGGCTTGCCGTCGCGGGTCGAGACGCTGGGGGCGAGGCACAGAGCCAGGTCGCTGCCCGGCTTCATGTAGGCCTTGCCCTCGGGATGGACCTCGCCCCAGTAGAGGAAGTTGTTGAGGCAGACGCCGGTGTCGGGGACGACGATGCCGCACCCGAACTTGGCGCCGAGACTCTGGGTCAAGCAAACGACGTTGCCTTCCGCATCGGCGACCGAGAACGAGGTCGTGTGCTCCTTGTTCGGGTCCGGCTTGGTCGGAACCCACTGCTCGGTCAGGCCGTCGATCGGCTTTCCGTCCTTCACCCGCGCGCGCAGCTTCTCGATCTCCGACGAGGAAAGGATTTCCTCGAGCTCGGCCGGCGAGGGCCGGTTGCGCTCGATGCGGACGCCGGCCGCGAGCCGGATCGCGCGGAACACGGTGTCGACATG
>CAZZLX010000287.1:0-5423 GCA_964655235.1 uncultured Rhizobium sp. | reverse complement strand
AACCACGGTTGACGGTGCCGAACTCGCGCAGCTCCGCCGCCACCTTGGCGACGAGGTTGGAGGGAATGGCGAAGCCGATGCCGACGCTGCCGCCGTTCGGCGAGTAGATCGCGGTCGAGATGCCGATCACCTGGCCCTGCTGGTTGAACAGCGGACCGCCCGAGTTGCCCGGGTTGATCGGCGCGTCGATCTGCAGGAAGTCGTCGTACGGACCCGCATGCAGGTTGCGGTTATGCGCCGAGATGATGCCGGCCGTGACCGAACCGCCGAGGCCGAAAGGATTGCCGACCGCGATCACCCAGTCGCCGACGCGCGCGGCGTCGGAGTTGCCGAAGGGCAGGTAGGGCAGCGGCCGCGAGGCCTCGATCTTCAGCAGCGCCAGGTCGACCTTGTCGTCGCGGCCCTTCACGGTCGCCTGATAGCTCGACCCGTCGTCCATGGTGACGGTGATCTTGGTCGCGCCCTCGACGACGTGGTTGTTGGTCACGATCCAGCCTGCCGGATCGATGATGAAGCCGGACCCGGCCGAGCGCTTGGTGCGGCCGCGGCCTTCGTCGTCGTCACCGCCGCCGCGCTGCTGCTGGTCGAAGTAGCGCTTGAACATCTCTTCCATCTGCTTCGGCATCTTCGGCAGGTTGCGCATGTCGGCGCTGCTGCCGCCGCCGACCCGCTCCTGGGTCGAGATGTTGACGACCGCCGGCTTCACCTTGTCGGCAAGGTCGGCGAAGCCCAGCTGCGGAATGCCGTAAGGCGCCGGGACCGTGGTCGGCGCCGCGACCGGCGGGGCGACCGTCGCCTGGCTCCAGGCATGGGTGGCGACGCCGCCGCCCAGGATCGTGGTGACCAGAAGAGCGGCGGCCAGGGCCTTGGCCTTCGGCGAGCGCGCCCGATCGGTGGACTGAGACATCTGATTCCTCTCCTCGATTGGGGCGCACCCGCGCCCGGAAATCTCGAAGAAGAGAATGGGGGCACCGGCCTCGCCGTTGCCTTGCCGCCGGATTAAGAAAAATTGAGGAAGGACCGCGGTGGCTAGTTACCGGCGATCCGGTTCCGGAACCGGATCAGCTTGATGTAGCCGCCGATTCCCGCGTCCTCGATACCGGCGACTTCGATGCCTGCCGTTTCGACCACCGTGGCGAGACGAAGGTCCGAGCGGATCGCCATGGCGCGCGTGGCCGGCGCCACCATGCGGTCGAAGGCGCCGAGCAGCCCGGTCTCCGCCGCCACGTGGTTGACGACGATGATGTGGCCGCCGGGAACGCAGACGCGTCGCAGTTCTTGAAACAATTTCGTCATATTCGGCACGACCGCCGCGACGTACATCGCGACCACGGCATCGAAGCTCGAATCAGGGAAGCTCATCGCCTGAGCGTCCATCTCGTGGAGCCCCTGCACGTTCGGCAAGGTTCCGGCCCGGCTCCGCGCACGCTCGAGCATCTCCGGCGAGAGGTCGATGCCGGTCACCTTGATGTCCGGGCGATAGAGTGGCAGCGACAGCCCGGTGCCGACGCCGACCTCGAGCACGGATTTGGCACCGGTCGCGTTCGCCGCTTCCACCGCCATCCGGCGGCCGCGATCGAGCAGCGGGCCGAAGACGGCGTCGTAGACCTTCGCGCCCTTGCCGTAGACGCGACGGATCAGGTCGAGATCCATGGGAACCCTTAGGCGCGTGCCGGCTCGGCCGGCGCGTTGCGGAAATGGATCAGGCGCCAGTAGCCGCCGAGATTGACCCGGCGCACCTGGACGATCTGCAAACGCGCGCCGTCGGCGAGATGCATCAACCGAACGTCGGGGCGGAAGCCGATCACCTCGGCGAAAGGCCCGCAGGCCTTCTCGATCATGCGCATCGGCCCGCCGGATGAGGCGAAGTGATTGACCACGACGATGTCGCCCCCGGGCACGCAGACCCGCTTCATCTCGGCGATCAGCTTCATCGGGTCGGGCACGACGGAGGCGACGTGCATGGCGACGACCGTGTCGAAGCTGCGGTCGGCGAAGGCCATGTTCATCGCGTCCATCTCGAGCAGGCCCGCGATGTTCGACAGGCGCTTGCGGCGCACCCGCGCCTTGGCCCGCTTCAGCATCTCGGGCGAGGCGTCGATGCCTACCACCCAGGCGTCGGGGCGGTAGAGCGGAAGCGCCAGGCCGGTGCCGACGCCGACGTCGAGGATGTGCTGGTTGGCCCGCTTGTTGGCGAGAGCGACCGCGTCCTTGCGGCCGGAATGGAAGATCGCTCCTTCCAGCACATCGTAGAGTGGCGAAAGGCGTCGATAGCTGGCGCGGATGACGGAAAGGCTGTCCATTTTCTCGGGGTGCGGTCTGTCGGCGATGGGGAGGTCCGGACGGACGGCGCGGCTCAGCGAGCCGAATATAAGTGCATCACAGATTTGGGGGCTTAGGAAGCGCGAAACGGAATTTCACGGGATATAGTCGGCATCGATGGATCCCCTCCGTGACCTCTACGCGGCCAAGCCGGCCGGGTACTTCGCCAATGCCCGTGACGCCGAGGTGGTTCCGTTGCTGAACCGACCGGCCGATCGCGCGCTCGAGCTCGGATGCGGCGACGGAGCGACTCTCGGGCGCCTGCAGGAGCGTGGCATCGTGCGCTGGGCCGCCGGCATCGAGATCGATGCCGAAGCCGCCGACCGCGCGCGTTCCCGCCTCGACCAGGTGCTGGTCGGCAATGTCGAGGCGATCGCGGACGAAGCCTTTCCCGTCGATCTCGACCTGATCCTCTGCCTCGACGTGCTCGAGCACCTCGTCGATCCCTGGGCCGTCGTGCGGCGGCTCTCGCGGTGCCTGAGACCGGGCGGTGTCGTGATCTCCTGCATCCCGAATATCCGGCATGTCGGCACGCTGATGCCGCTCTTGCTGAAAGGACGTTTCGACTACGCCGATGCCGGCACCCTCGACCGCGGCCATCTCCGTTTCTTCACCCGCGCCACGATCCGGGAGCTGTTCGAGCAGGCGGGCCTGCGCGTCGCGCGCATCGACGCGCCGGTGATGGGCAAGTCGGCGCTGCTGAACACGCTGACCCTCGGCCTCGCCCGCGATCTCTGCGCCTATCGTTATCTCGTCAGGGCAGAAGCCCGATGAATCTTATGAGCACATGATCTTCGGCGCGCTTCTCGGCACCGCGGCGACGCAGGCGGCGAACCTGGCGACAGCGATGATCGTCGCGCGCGCACTGCTGCCGGAAGGACGCGGCGATCTGCAGCTAGTCGTGCTGTGGCCGATGCTGGCGGCGCAGGTCGCCTCGCTGTCGCTGAACGAGGCGCTGCTGGTGATGACCGCCTCCGGATCCGGCGACAAGCGGCGCCTGACCGCGGCAGGTCTCTGGATCACGCTGGCGCTCGCAGCGATCGCGGCGGCGGTCGCCGGTTTCTGGCTCGCGCCAGAAGCGCTGGCGCTCAGGCCCGACGAGGTGAAGGAGGCGGGGCGCCTCTGTCTCTGGCTTGTGCCGGCGACGATGCTCTCGACCTTCTTCCTCGATGCGCTGCGCGGCCGTCTCGATCATCAGGGATGGATCGTGCTGCGCACGGTGCAGGCGCTGGCCTATCTCGCCGGCACGCTGGCCGCGTGGCATCAGGGGAGCGGGCTTCTCGGATTCGCGCTCGCCTTCGTCGTCTCGCATGTCCTGGCGATGGCGGCATCGGGCCTGCGCGTGGCGCAGCTCGGCGGGTTCGCGATCGAAGCACCGGACAAGGCGACGGCGACGCCGCTGGTCGCGCTCGGCCTGCGGCTACACACCGGATTCGTCATCCAGGTGCTCGGCGGACGGGTCGACCAGATCGCGATCGCGCTGCTGCTCGATCCCGCGTCGCTCGGCCTCTACGCCGCGGCGATGACGCTGGTCCTGGGCTTGCTGCAGCTCGCGCAGTCGGTCTCGCAGGCGACGTTCCCTCGCGTGCTGGCCCTGCCCGAGCGCCCGGCACGGGCGCGCCAGGTGCGGCACACGCTGGCGCTCGTGCTCGGCGGCGTCGCGATCGCCGCGATCCTCCTGTTCGCGGTCGCCGACATCGTGATCCGGCTTCTGTTCGGCGCCGCCTTCGTCCCCGCTGCCGATCTGCTGCGCCTGCTGCTGATCGGCATCGTGCCGCATGCGAGCCGCGAGGTGTTCATGCTCGCGCTCAAGGTCGAGGGTCGCCCGCTCGCGATCGGCCGCGCCGAGGCGATGAGCCTCGGATTTTTCGCAGCCCTCCTGGCGCTGCTGGTGCCGCGCTTCGGCGCCGCCGGCACCGCCGCCGCCTATGCCGCGACGCAGTGGCTGGTCGCCGGCGTCATGGCCTGGCAGTGCCGCGGGCTGCTCACTCTTCGCGGCGGCTGAACAGCACCTTGTCGACCCGCCGGCCGCCGAGGTCGGTATCCAGCACCTCGACCTTCCAGCCGTCGCTGACGTCGACCGCATCGCCTTCCTTCGGCATGCGCTGCAGCCTGTCGAGCACGAGCCCGGCGACTGTGTGGAAGCGGCCGCCGCTCTCGAGCTTGAGGCCGAGCAGCGTCTCGACCTCGTCGACGGTGGTGGTGCCGTCGACGAGATAGGAGCCGTCGGCCCTGGGCGTGATGCTGGGCGCGAGCTGGCCGCCCTCCTCGGCGAGGTCGCCCGCGATCGACTCGACGATGTCGGTCAGCGTCAGCAATCCTTCGAAGCCGCCGAACTCGTCGACGACGAAGGCGATGTGCACGGGGCTCTGCTTCATCGCCTTCAACGCATCGAGGATCGAGCTGCTCTCGGGCAGGAACAGCGGCTGGCGCATCACGCTTGCGACGTCGATCTGCTCGCCGTCGATGACGCGGTCGAGGAGGTCCTTCTTCTGGACGATGCCGAGCGGCTCGTCGAGGTTGCCCGCACGCGCGACGACGACGCGCGAGTAGGGGATCTGGCGAAGCTCGGCGATCGCCGACTTCGGATCGTCGGCGACGTCGATCCAGGCGACCGCGCGCCTCGGCGTCATGATGCCGGCGACCGGCCGGTCGTCGAGACGCAGGAGGCGCGTCATCATGTCCTTGCCGGCGGGATCGATGACGCCGGCCTCGGCGCCCTCCGCGATCACGGTCGAGACCTCCTCGGCGGTGACCGTCGACGCGTCCGTCTCGCGGACCCGCAGCAGCGCCAGCACCACCGAGGTCGAGGCGCTCAGGAGCATGACGAAGGGCCGGCCGAACGCCGCCATCGTCGAGAGCGGGCGCGCGATGCGGGCGGCGACCGTATCGGCATGGACGAGCGCGATCCGCTTCGGCGCGAGCTCGCCGATCACCAGCGAGGCATAGGTGATGGCGACGACCGTGATGCCGAAGGCGACGGTCTGCCCGTAGGGCGCGATCAGAGGCCAGGTGTCGAGCCAGGTGCCGAGCTTGGTCGCGAGCGTCGCGCCCGAGAACGCGCCGGCCAGGATGCCGCTCAGCGCGATGCCGATCTGCAC
>CAZZLX010000286.1:0-5425 GCA_964655235.1 uncultured Rhizobium sp. | reverse complement strand
ACACCGCCTCGCAAAGCTTGCACGCGATGCAGCGTTCCTCGCCGTTCGGGTAGCGGCGGAGCGCGTGTTCGCCGCGGAAGCGCGGGCTCAGCGGCCCCTTCTCGTACGGGTAGTTCAGCGTCACCTTCGGCGTGAAGAAGTAGCGCAAGGTGATGGCCATGCCGGAGATCAGCTCTCCCAGCAGCAGGCTCTTCGCGGCGTTGGCAAGAACGGCCATTGTCATTCCTCCGTCACGGCACCTTGTCGAACGCGACAAGGAAGCCGGCGGTAAGGACCACCCAGGCGAGCGAGATGGGCAGGAAGACTTTCCAGCCGAGCCGCATGAGCTGGTCGTAGCGATAACGCGGGAAGGTGGCGCGCACCCACAGGAAGCAGAAAAGCAGGAACGCGATCTTGAGCGCGAACCAGATCGGCCCCGGTATCCAGTTGAACGGTGCGATGTCGAACGGCGGCAGCCAGCCGCCGAGGAACAGGATCGCGGTCATCGCCGAGACCAGGATCATGTTCGCGTATTCGCCGAGGAAGAAGAGCGCGAAGCTCATCGACGAGTACTCGACCATGAAGCCGGCGACGATCTCGGACTCGCCCTCGGGAAGGTCGAAGGGAAGCCGGTTCGTCTCGGCGAGGCCCGAGATGAAGAAGATCACGAACATCGGCAGCAGCGGGATGCAGAACCAGAGGTTCCGCTGCGCCAGCACGACGTCGGTCAGGTTCAGCGATCCGACACAGAGCAGCACGGTGATGATGACGAAGCCGATCGAGACTTCGTACGACACCATCTGCGCCGCCGAGCGGAGCGCACCGAGGAACGCATACTTCGAGTTCGACGCCCAGCCGGCCATGATCACGCCGTAGACGCCGAGCGAGGAGATCGCGAACAGGTAGAGGATGCCGACATTGATGTCGGCGAGCACGATGCCCTCGCCGAACGGGATCACCGCCCATCCCACCAGCGCCAGGATGAAGGTCAGCATCGGCGCCATCAGGAAGACGGCGCGGTTCGAGCCCGACGGAAGGATCGTCTCCTTCGACAGCAGCTTGAGGCCGTCCGCGATCGGCTGGAACAGGCCGAAGGGACCAACGACGTTGGGGCCGCGGCGAAGCTGCATCGCCGCCAGCACCTTGCGCTCGGCGAAGGTCAGGTAGGCGACCGCCAGCAGCAGCGGCAGGATGATCGCGACGATCTGCGCCAGGATGATCGCGGTCGGATAGACGTAGACGGTCAGGAACTCAGCCATGGGTACCGGTCCTGGCCTGGCCGTTCACGAACACGCTCGTGCACTCGGCCATGGTCGGCGAGGCGCGGCTGATCGGATCGGTCATGTAGAAGTTGGAGATCGGCGAGACGAACGGCTCCGAGCCCATCTGGCCCGCCTGGCCGAAGGAACCCCAGGCGCTCGGCTTCGCTTCCTCGAGCGTACCGAACACCGGATTGACCGCCACGAGGCGGCGTCGGACCTGGCCGAGATTGTCGTAGGGCAGCGGCTGGCCCAGCTTCTCCGACAGAGCGCGCAGGATCTTCCAGTCCTCGCGCGCCTCGCCCGGCGGGAAGGCCGCGAGACGGCCGAGCTGCACGCGGCCCTCGGTGTTGACGTAGGTCCCGTTCTTCTCGGTGTAGGCCGCGCCCGGCAGGACGACGTCGGCGCGGTGGGCGCCGGCATCGCCGTGGTGGCCCTGGTAGATCACGAAGGCCGAGCCGAGCTTCGCGGTGTCGATCTCGTCAGCGCCGAGCAGATAGACGACCGGAACCTCGCCCTTCCCGGCCCCGTCGAGGATGCCGGCGACGTCGCGTCCCGAAGCGCCCGGCACCAGGCCGAGGTCGAGGCCGCCGACCCGTGCCGCCGCCGTGTGCAGCACGCAGAAGCCGTTCCAGTCCTCCTTGACCGCGCCGGCCTTCTCGGCGAGCGAGCGGACGGCCGCGAGCACCGCCGAACCGTTGGCTCCGCGCAGCGCGCCCTGGCCGACGATGATCATCGGCTTCTTGGCGGCCTTAAGCGTCTCGAAGAAGGCGTGACGGCCTTCGACCATGTCACCGAGCGTTTGCGCACCGGCGCCGAGGTTCTCCATCGGGAAGGTCATGTCGACCTTCGGTCCGATCGAAGCGATCTTGAGGCCGCCCTGGAGGAAGCGCTTGCGGATACGGGCGCTCAGCACCGGCGCCTCGGCGCGCGGGTTGGTGCCGACCAGCAGGATCGCATCCGCCTGCTCGATCCCGGCGATGCCGGCATTAAAGAGATAGGAGCCGCGCACCGAGGCGTCGAGCTTGGCGCCGTCCTGGCGGCAATCGATGCTGGTCGAGCCCAGGCCGGCCATCAGATCCTTGAGCGCCATCATGCTCTCGGCATCGCAAAGATCCCCCGCGATCGCCGCGGCCTTCGATCCCGCCGCCTTCAGCTTCTCGGCCGCGACCGACAGCGCCTCGTCCCAGGTCGCCGGCTGCAGCTTGCCGTTCTTGCGGACGTAGGGGCGATCCAGGCGCTGGCGCTTCAGGCCGTCGACGGCGAAGCGCGCCTTGTCGGAGATCCACTCCTCGTTCACGTCCTCGTTGAGGCGCGGCAGAACGCGCAGCACCTCGTTGCCTCGGACGTCGATGCGGATGTTGCAGCCGAGCGCGTCGGAGACGTCGACGGACTCGGTCTTGCGCAGCTCCCAGGGGCGCGCGGTGAAGGCGTAAGGCTTGGAGGTCAGCGCGCCGACCGGGCAGAGGTCGATGACGTTGCCGGAGAGCTCGGAGGCGAAGGCCTTCTCGAGGTAGGTGGTGATCTGCGCGTTCTCGCCGCGATAGAGCAGCCCCAGATCCTCAACGCCGGCGACCTCGGTCGCGAAGCGGACGCAACGCGTGCAATGGATGCAGCGGGTCATGATCGTCTTGACCAGCGGCCCCATGTACTTGTCTTTGACCGCCCGCTTGTTCTCCTTGTAGCGGCTGTGGTCCATGCCGTAGGCGACGGCCTGGTCCTGCAGGTCGCATTCGCCGCCCTGGTCGCAGATCGGGCAGTCGAGCGGGTGGTTGATGAGCAGGAATTCCATCACGCCCTGGCGCGCCTTCTTGGCCATCGGCGTGTTGGTCTTGATCACCATGTTGTCGGCGGCCGGCATCGCGCAGGAGGCGACCGGCTTCGGCGACTTCTCCATCTCGACCAGGCACATCCGGCAGTTGCCGGCGATCGAGAGGCGGTCGTGGTAGCAGAAGCGCGGGATCTCGACGCCCGCGACCTCGCAGGCCTGGAGCACGGTGAACCCGGCGGGGACCTCGACCTCGACGTCGTCGACTTTGAGCTTCGGCATGTCCCTACTCCGCCGCCTGCTTCACCTGAGCCGCGAGCCGCTGCTCGATCTCAGGCCGGAAGTGGCGCAACAGTCCCATCACCGGCCAGGCCGCCCCCTCGCCGAAGGCGCAGATGGTGTGGCCTTCGATCTGCTTGGTGACCGCATCGAGCAGGTCGATGTCGGCCATCGTCGCCTTGCCCTTCGACATGCGGGTGAGCATCCGGTACATCCACCCGGTGCCTTCGCGGCACGGCGTGCACTGGCCGCAGCTCTCGTGTTTGTAGAAGGCGGCGAGACGCGCGAACGCGCGGACGATGTCGGTCGACTTGTCCATGACCACGATCGCCGCGGTGCCGAGGCCCGACTTGGCGTCGCGCAGATAGTCGAAGTCCATGCAGATCGTGTCGGCGACCGATTTCGGCAGCACCGGCATCGACGAGCCGCCGGGGATCACGGCCAGCAGGTTGTCCCAGCCGCCGCGGACGCCGCCGGCATGCTTCTCGATCAGCTCGCGCAAGGGCACGCCCAGCGCGTCCTCGACGTTGCACGGCTTGTTCACGTGGCCGGAGATGCAGAAGACCTTCGGGCCGGTGTTGTTCGGGCGGCCGATCGAGGCGAACCACGGCGCGCCGCGGCGCAGGATCGTCGGAACGACCGCAACCGTCTCGACGTTGTTCACCGTTGTCGGGCACCCCCACACGCCGCAGAAGGCCGGGAACGGCGGCTTCAGGCGCGGCTGGCCCTTCTTTCCTTCCAGGCTCTCGATCAGCGCCGTCTCTTCGCCGCAGATGTAGGCCCCGGCACCGCGGTGCAGGTAGATGTCGCAGTCGTAGCCCGAGCCGCAGGCGTTCTTGCCGATCAGCCCGGCCTCGTAGGCCTCGTCGATCGCGCGCTGGAGGTTCGAGCCCTCCTGGTAGAACTCGCCGCGGATGTAGATGTAGCAGGCATGCGCGCCGATGCCGACGCAGGCGAGCAGGCAGCCCTCGATCAGCTTATGCGGATCGTGGCGGAGCATGTCGCGGTCCTTGCAGGTGCCCGGCTCGCCCTCGTCGGCGTTGATGACGAGATAGGACGGACGCCCGTCGGACTGCTTCGGCATGAACGACCACTTCATGCCGGTCGAGAAGCCGGCACCGCCGCGTCCGCGCAACTGCGACTTCTTCACTTCCTCGACGATCCACTCGCGGCCCTTGAGGATCAGGTCCTTGGTGCCGTCCCAGTCGCCGCGGGCACGGGCGCCCTTCAGGCCCCAGTCGGCCTGGCCGTAGAGATTGGTGAAGATGCGATCCTTGTCGGCGAGCATCAGTCGCTTCCCTTCGCCGTATCGACCAGCGTCGTGAACCCGCCTTCCGGCGACGAGGTCAGACGCTTCGACTGGTTGCCGGGCGTCGGCTTCTCGCCGCGCGCCAGCGCGTCGAGCACCTTCACCGTCGTCTCCGGCGTCAGGTCCTCGTAGTAGTCGTCGCCGACCTGCAGCATCGGCGCATTGACGCAGGCGCCCAGGCACTCGACCTCGGCCAGCGTGAACTGCTTGTCGGGCGTGGTCTCGCCGAGCTTGATGCCGAGGCGTTTCTCACAGGCTTCCACGATGCCGTCGGATCCCCTGAGCCAGCACGGCGTCGTCGTGCAGATCTGCACGTGGTGCTTACCCAGCGGCGCGTGATTGTACATCGTGTAGAAGGTCGCGACCTCGCGCACGCGGATCGGCGCCATGTCGAGCATCTTGGCGATGTATTCCATCGCCGCGATCGGCAGCCAGTTGTCGTGCTGGCGCTGCGCCAGATCGAGCAGCGGCATCACCGCCGACTGCTGCTTGCCCGGCGGATACTTGGCAATGATCTTCTTCGCCCGCTCGAGATTCTGCGGGTTGAATTCGAAGCTCGCCGGCTGCTGGACGTGCGAGGTGTCGGAAGCGCTCATCGATCGATCTCGCCGAAGACGATGTCCATGGACCCGAGGATCGCCACCGAATCTGCCAGCATGTGGCCCTTCGAGCAGAACTCGATCGCCTGCAGGTGCGGGAACCCCGGCGCGCGGATCTTGCAGCGATAGGGCTTGTTGGTGCCGTCGGCGACGACGTAGACGCCGAACTCGCCCTTCGGCGCCTCGACCGCGGTGTAGGTCTCGCCGGCCGGCACCTTGTAGCCCTCGGTAT
>CAZZLX010000285.1:0-5436 GCA_964655235.1 uncultured Rhizobium sp. | reverse complement strand
GCAGCGTGTCGTAGACGTTGTTGGCGACGTCGCCGCCGGAGAACTCGAAGATCTCGGCGGGATCGAGGCTGGTGATGTCGTCGATCGTGGCCGCGATCACCAACGCATCCCTCGGGGTGGCCGCGAGCGCCGGAACGGCGGTCGAGGCGAGCAACACCGCCGCCAAGGCGGCAGAGATCTTCGTCATCAGGTAACCTCCCTGCAGAAAAAAACGAATGGCGCCCGAAAGGGTCGCCGATCGGCGATCATCGGCTCGACGGTTCGGCGTTGTCAAGGAACCGGGCGAGTTTCGTTCTGGAAAAACGTGGTGCTACAGCCACTTGAGGCGGCGAAGGAACCAGATCTCGATCGGGAACATCGCCAAGATGATGGCGCAGACGACTCCGAAGGCCCACGGCTCGTTGTGCCAGGGGATGCCTTCGAGGTTCATGCCGTAGACGCCCGCGAGCAGCGTCGGCGGCAGCGCCATGGCCGTGATCGCGGTCAGGCGGTTCGAGGTCTTGGCGATGCGTTCGTTGACGAGCGCGGTCAGGTCCTCGTGCAGGATCATCGTGCGGTCGCGAATCGCGTCCAGGTCTTCGAGGAAGCGGAGGGTGCGGTCGGTGACCTCGCGGATGCGGACCTTGTCGCGCTTGGTGAGCCAGGTCGCGTCCTCGAGCTGGAGGCGATAGAGCGCTTCCCGCTGCGGCGCCAGGTAGCGGCGGAGCTGGATCGCGTGGCGCCGGTAGTCGGCGAGCTGGTCGCGGGCTTCCGCTGTCTCCAGCTGATCGAAATTGTGGCTGAGGGCGTCGACGTCGTCTTCGAGCTCGCTCACCACCGGCTCGACGTGCTGCATGATGCGGTCGGCGATGCGCGCGAAAAGCTCGCCCGGACCGATCGGCCCCTTGCCCTTGATCAGCGCCTCGCGGATCTCACGCAGCGCCATCAGGTAGTGGTCCTTGTCGCGGAGCGAGATCACCCAGTTGCGGTCGATCCACAACCGAACCGGAACCAGGTCCTCGGGGTTCTCCCGGTCATGGCGATTGACGCCCCGCAACACGATAAGGAGCGCGTCATCGTAGTCCTCGACCCTCGGGCGGGCCTCCTCGGCGAGCAGCGCATCGACGACCACCGGATCGATGCCGCTCTCGTCGCGCAGCCAGCGGCGGGCATGCTCGTCGTCGCGTTCGAGATGCA
Organism: uncultured Rhizobium sp.; assembly: GCA_964655235.1. Classification (GTDB taxonomy): domain Bacteria; phylum Pseudomonadota; class Alphaproteobacteria; order SHVZ01; family SHVZ01; genus SHVZ01. The sequence goes on along the minus strand of CAZZLX010000285.1, from coordinate 4,260 downwards.
GCCAGAGCACGCCCTGGTCGATGCGCCAGGTGCGCACGTCGTCCCAGCCGAGATCGCGACAGGCGCCGCGACCGTCCAGCAGGCTCGCGAACCTGAGCCCGGGGTGGATACCGTATTGGAGCTCGGTGTTCGGCATGCGCCGCCGCGGTCGAAGGTTTCGGATCGGCCGGACACTGCCTAGAATGCCACTTCCCTGTCTACCGCTAAATATCCTCCCGGCGGAGTTTCTCACATGGACGTACGCGACGGTTTCCTGGGCTCGATCGGCAAGACGCCGCTGATCCGCCTCAAGCGGGCATCCGAAATGACCGGATGCGAGATCCTCGGCAAGGCCGAGTTCCTGAACCCCGGCGGCTCGGTCAAGGACCGCGCCGCGCTGGCGATCGTCATGGACGCAGTGAAGCAGGGGAAGCTCAAGCCCGGCGGCACCATTGTCGAAGGCACCGCCGGCAACACCGGCATCGGCCTGGCGCTCGTCGGCAACGCGCTCGGTTATAAAACCGTCATCGTGATGCCGGATACGCAGAGCCAGGAGAAGATGGACTTCCTCAAGCTCTGCGGCGCCGACCTGAGGTTGGTGAAGGCGGTCCCCTACGCGGACCCGAACAACTACGTCCGCTATTCCGAGCGGCTCGCCAACGAACTGGCTGCGAGCCTGCCCAACGGCGCGATCTGGGCGAACCAGTTCGACAACGTGGCGAACCGGGAGGGCCATCGCACGACCACCGGACCCGAGATCTTCGAGCAGACCTTCGGCAAGGTCGACGCCTTCACCTGCTCGGTCGGATCGGGCGGCACGCTCGGCGGCGTGTCGATGGCGCTCAAGGAACGCAACCCGAAGATCAAGATCGTGCTCGCCGATCCCGAAGGCGCCGCGCTCTACAACTACTACGCCCACGGCGAGCTCAAGTCCCAGGGGAGCTCGATCACCGAGGGCATCGGCCAGGGCCGCATCACTAAGAACCTGGAAGGCGTCGTCGTCGACGACCAGGAGCAGATCCCGGACTCAGAGGCGCTGCCGGTGATCTTCGACCTGGTGCAGAACGAGGGCCTGGTGCTCGGCGGCTCCTCCGGCATCAACGTCGCCGGCGCGATCCGCGTCGCCAAGAAAATGGGGCCGGGGCACACCATCGTCACGATCCTCTGCGACGGCGGTGCCCGCTATCAGTCGAAGCTGTTCAACCCGGCCTTCCTCGACCAGAAAGGCCTTCCCATCCCCTCCTGGCTCGAAAGGCGGAGCCGCTGATGACCTACGCCAAGCCCGACGGCATCGTCTCGACCGAGTGGCTCGCCAAGCACCTCGACGACCCGAAGGTGAAGGTGATCGACGTCACCTACTTCCACCACTCGATGAAGCGCGACGCCAAGGCCGAGCACGCAGCCAGGCACATTCCCGGCGCCGTCCACTTCGACATCGACGACATCAAGATGCCGGGCGACGCCCGTCCGCACATGCTCCCGACGCCCGAGATCTTCGCCGAGAAGGTCGGCAAGCTCGGCATCTCGAACGGCGACAAGGTCGTCTGCTACGATATGGTGGGCCTGCAGACCGCGGCGCGCGGCTGGTGGATGTTCCGCATCTTCGGCCACGACAACGTCGCCGTGCTCGACGGCGGCCTGCCGAAGTGGATCGCCGAGGGCCGGCCGGTGTCGGACAAGCCGGTCCTGGTAAGCGCCGCGAGCTTCAAGGCGAGCTTCCGTCCGAACCTCGTCCGCTCGCTCGACGATCTCCGCGCCGACATGGACCGGAAGAAGGAGCAAGTGGTGGACGCACGCGCCGCCGGGCGCTTCCGCGGCGAGGAGAAGGAGCTGTGGCCGGGACGTCCGGGGCACATGCCGGGTGCGCGCAACCTCCCCTTCCCCGACCTGCTCGACGCCAAGGACAAGACCTTTCTCCCCGCCGACCAGATCAAGGCGAAGTTCGACGCCTCGGGCCTCGACATGAAGCGTCCGATCGTGGCGAGCTGCGGCTCGGGCGTCACCGCCTGCGTCGTGGCGCTCGGCGCCTACCTGATCGGCAAGGATGACGTGCCGGTCTATGACGGCTCCTGGTCCGAATGGGGACTCCGCGAAGACGTACCGGCCGTGACGGGACCGGCAGGAGCGACATCGAGATCCGCGCGATCGGCGACGAGGACGTCGAGGCGGTCGTCCGGCTCTGGAAGGCCTGCAACCTCACCGTCTCCTACAACGATCCCCACGAGGACATCCAGCGCTGCCGGCGGAGCCCGGCGTCCGAGCTCTTCGTCGGCGTGAAGGACGGCCGTATCGTCGCCAGCGTGATGGCCGGCGAGGAAGGCCATCGCGGCTGGCTCTACTACGTCGCGGTCGATCCGGCCGAGCAGAAGCAAGGCTACGGCCGGGCGATGATCCATCATGCCGAGATGTGGCTCGGCAGCCGCGGCATGCCCAAGGTCATACTGCTGATCCGCGACACCAATACCAAGGTTCGCGACGTCTACGAGCGTCTGGGATACACCTGCGAGCCGCGTCTGGTGATGTCGAAGTGGCTGAAGGGCGGGCCCGTGGTGCCGCCGATGACGCAGACCGTCACCTCGCTGGAGATGCTCGCCCGCCCGACCAAGCCGCCCGCGCCGACGCCGGCGATGAAGCTGGCGCTGATGCGCCTCGATCCGCCGACGGTCCCGTTCTATCGCCACCTGTTCAACACGGTCGGCGGACCGTGGAACTGGTACAGCCGCCGCTTCCTCACCGACGCGCAGCTGGCCGAGATCATCCTTCACCCGAAGGTCGAGATCACCGTTGTCTATGTAGGCGGCGTGCCGGCCGGCTATTTCGAGCTCGACCGCAAGGTCGAGGGCGAGTGCGAGCTGTCCTTCTTCGGCCTGGCGCCGGAGTTCATCGGGCGCGGGCTCGGCCGCTGGCTGCTGGAGAAGGCCGTCGGCGCGGCCTGGAGCGCGCCCGACGTGAAGCGGCTCTGGGTGCACACCTGCAACCTCGACCACCCGCGCGCCCTCGGCAACTACCAGAAGGCGGGCTTCGTGCCCTTCCGCCAGTTCGAGGAGCCGATGCGCGACCCGCGCCTGGTGGGATTGCCCTGGCCGATGCCGAACAAGGCGGCGAGCTAGCCGCCCGCCGCTTCCAGCGCCGACGACGCTTCGAGCCAGCGTGCCTCGGCGGCCGAGATCGCCTCCGCGACCTCGCCGCGGCGCCGGCCGAGATCGGCGGCGCGCCCGGGGCTGTCCTTGTAGATGCTGGCGTTGGCGAGTTCGGACTCGATCTTCGTACGCTCCTTCTCGAGCCGCGCGATCTCGGCCTCGGCGTCGCGCGCTTCCTTGCGCAGCGCCAGCTTCTTGTCGCGGTCGAGGCGTGCGGCCGCGGTCTTGGGGGTCTTCTCCGGCTTGGCGTCGTTCTTGGCCTGCCGCTGCGCGCGACGCTCCTCCTGGCGCTGGGAGAGCACGTGGTTGCGATAGTCGTCGACGTCGCCGTCGAAGGTCTTCACAGTGCCCCCCTCGACCAGCCAGAGCCGGTCTGCGACCAGGCGCACCAGATGCGGGTCGTGGCTCACCAGGACCACCGCGCCCGGGAAGTCGCCGATCGCCTCGATCAGCGAGGTGCGCGCGTCCATGTCCAGATGGTTGGTCGGTTCGTCGAGGATTAGCAGCTGCGGCGCGTCCATGCTGATCAGGCAGAAGACGAGGCGCGCCTTCTCGCCGCCCGACAGCTTGGCGGCGACAGTCTTGACGTTGTCCTCGGTGAAGCCGAAGCGGCCGAGGCGCGCACGCCACTGAGTCTCGGTCTCCTTGGGCTTGCGTTCGGCGATGTGCTCGAGCGGCGTGCGGTCGGCGTCCAGCGTCTCCAGCTGGTGCTGGGCGAAGAAGGCCGTGCTGAGCCTTGGCGCGCGGTAGACCTCGCCGTCCATGACCGAAAGCTGGTTCGACAACAGCCTTGCCAGCGTCGACTTGCCGTTCCCGTTGGCGCCGAGAAGCGCCACGCGGTCGTCGGGATCGAGCGCAAGGTCGACGTTGCGCAGCACCGCCTTGCCGCCGTAGCCGACCGTCACGCGGTCGAGCCTGAGCAGCGGCGGCGCCATCTCCGCCGGCTCGGGAAAGGTGAAGTTGGGCGCGCGCGTATCGACCGCGACCTCGATCGTCGCGAGCTTTGCGATCGCCTTGAGGCGCGACTGGGCCTGCGTCGCCTTCGACGCCTTCGCCCCGAAGCGGTCGACGAAGGACTGCATGTGCTTGCGTTTGGCGTCGATCTTCTCGGCCTCGGCGGTCAGCCGCGTCCGCTCCTCGG
>CAZZLX010000284.1:0-5443 GCA_964655235.1 uncultured Rhizobium sp. | reverse complement strand
GTATGTCCCGATGCGGTTGGCGATGAAGCCGGGCGTGTCCTTGCAGTCGACCACACCCTTGCCGAGCGCGTAGTCGCAGAAGTCGCGGATGATCTCGACGGCCTTCGGCTTGGTGGCCGGACCGGCGACGATCTCCAGCAGCCGCATGTAGCGCGGCGGATTGAAGAAATGGGTGATGAGGAAGTCTTTGGCGAAGCTCTTCGGCAGGCCTTTGGTCAGGTGGCCCAAGGGAATGGTCGAAGTGTTGGAGGAGACGATCGAGCCCGGCTTCCGGTGCGCGTCGATCTTCTTGTAGACCTCCTGCTTGATCGTCAGGTTCTCGGCCACGACCTCGACGATCCAGTCGCATTCGGCCAGGCGGTCGAGGTGGTCCTCGATGTTGCCGGGCGTCACCAGGCGGGCTGCACCGGCATGCATGAACGGCGCCGGGTCGGTCTTCAGCAGGCGCTGGATCGCGCCCTCGGCGACCGCGTTCCGGTTGGCCGCATCCTTCGGCACGATGTCCAGCAGGTGGACCGGGATGCCGGCATTGGCGACCTGCGCCGCGATGCCGCCGCCCATCACGCCGGAGCCGATGACCCCGACGCGGCCGATCTTGAGTTTCGGGGCCGGCATCAGACGGCCTCGAGGATGGTCGCGATCCCCTGCCCGCCACCGATGCACTGCGTCGCCAGCGCCAACGACTTGCCTTCGCGCTTCAACAGCGCTGCCGCCTTGCCGGTGATGCGCGCGCCGGTGGCCCCGAGCGGATGGCCGAGCGCGATCGCGCCGCCGTCGAGGTTCACCTTCGCAGGATCGATGTCGAGGTCGCGCATGCTGGCAATCGCCTGCGAGGCGAAGGCCTCGTTGAGCTCTACCACGTCGAGGTCCTTGGACGTGATGCCGGCGCGCTTCAGCGCCTTCTTGCTGGCCCCGATCGGGCCGAGGCCCATCACCTCGGGCGCGCAGCCGGCGACCGCGATCGAGCGGATCTTGGCGAGCACCTTGAGCCCGTGAGCCTTGGCGTAGTCCTCGGAGGTCACCAGCACGGCGGTCGCGCCATCAGTCAGCGGCGACGAGGTGCCTGCGGTGACGGTGCCCTCCTCCATGAAGGCGGGCTTTAGGCCGGCCAGGGCTTCCTTCGAGGTGCCGGCGCGGATGCAGCCGTCCTTGGCGACGCCGTTGATCACGACGATCTCGGCATCGAGCTTGCCCGCGGCCTGGGCGGCGGCGGCCTTGGCGTGGCTGGAGACCGCGAACTCCTCCTGCTCGGCGCGGGTGATCTGGTACTGGCGGGCGACGTTCTCGGCGGTCTGGCCCATCGACATGTAGGCCGCCGGCATCTCGCCCATCAGCTTCGGGCTCGGCATCGGGTTGTAGCCGCCCATCGGCACTCTGGACATAGACTCGATGCCGCCGCAGACGAACGCCTCGCCGGCGTTCATCTGGATCGCGCCGGCCGCCATGTGGATCGCCTGCATCGAGGAGCCGCAGAAGCGGTTGACGGTGGCGCCGCCGACCGAGAGCGGCAGGTGTCCGAGCAGGCCGATCAGGCGCGCGACGTTGAAGCCCTGCTCGCCCTCGGGGAAGGCGCAGCCGACGATCAGGTCCTCGAGGTCCTGAGGCGGCACGCCAGTCTGCTTGATGAGCGCCTCGATGACCTGGGCGGCCATCTCGTCAGGGCGGACCTTGCGGAGGTCGCCCTTGTGTGCGAAATGGAACGGCGAGCGGGCATAGCCCGCGATCACCACGTTGCGCATGGCGCTCGAACTCCAGTCGATTTGAATCGGATATTACCGCGCGCCCCGGCCCGATGCGAATGGCTAGGCGGATGTTTGGCGAAAACGGCTCAACGCCGGCGGGCGTGCTGGGGATCCCAGTTGTCCTCGACCCGCACCATGCAGAACGAGGTCGAGCCGTGATAGAAATAGTAGACCTTCGACGGGTCGGCGAGCTTCTTCGGATCGACCAGCCCGAGTCCGTGTCCGAAGGCGGCGCCCAGCGTCGCGTTGTTGGCGACCGCGACCATCTTGCTGGGCTTGAGCTCGCGGAAGACGCCGGCTTGGCACGCCTCGCTCATCGTCTTGTCCAGCTTGCCGAGCGTCGACATGTCGCCCTTCGAGCGGCGGACGACGATGGATGCCGGATACTCGTCGGGCGGGAACGGCGGCGGCGTGATGGCGAGGCCCAGCGGCATCTTCTGGGTCGGCGCCATATGGTCCGGCTGGGTCCGCCAGAGCGAATTGCGCGCGGCATCGGCCCAGCCCGGGTCGGCGACGAACAGCACGAAGAGGGCGCCGAGCAGCAGCGCGCGCATGGCTATCAGTCCCGTAGCCCGGGCGGACGCGCCCGTCCGGCGGCGGGGATAACCGCCGTCGCCTCGATCTCGACCTTGGCGCGGTCCTCGAGCAATGCCTTCACCTCGACCAGCGACATCACCGGATAGTGGTTGCCCATGACCTCGCGGTAGGCCTCGCCGATCTCTTTGGCCTTGGCGCGATAGTCAAGCTTATCAACAATATACCACGTCATCCTAACAATATGGTGAGGCTTTGCGTCGGCCTCCGCTATGACCGCCATCACATTGCGGAGCGCCTGGAGGGTCTGGGCGCCGAGGTCGTCGCTCTCGAACACCTCGTCGGCGTTCCAGCCGATCTGGCCGGCGACGAAGACCAGCCGCCCCTGGGCCTCGATGCCGTTGGCATAGCCTTTCGGCCGCTTCCAGCCCGGTGGCAGCAGCGTACGCATTACTTCTTGGCCGTGGCCGACTGGTAGTTGGCGACCTTGACCCGGAGCTCGGGCGGGATCGCCACGCTCTTGCCGGTCGCGTCCGTGGTGACGATGACCTGGGTCAGCGTCAGCCGCTCGGCCCCCTCGGCGGTCGCCACCAGCTTGAGCCGGATCGAGGATCGGCCGAGGGCCTCGACCTGGACGGTCCAGGTCAGCACCTCGCCCATCCGGCTCGGCCGGTTGAAGTCGACGGTCAGGTGGACGGTCGGCAGCGCGATCTTCTTGGCGTTCAGCAGGTCGGAATAGGGCTCGCGCAGGCTCTGGGCGAACCAGTCCTCGACCAGGGCCTGGGCCATCTTGAAGTAGTTGGGATAGTCGACGAGCCCGGCTGGGTCGCAGTCGGCGAAGCGCACCGTCTGCTTGGTCGTGAACAAGGCCATGTCAGACACCGAGATAGCGTTCGGAAATGGATGGATCGGCGGCGAGCTGGGCGCCGTCGCCCGTCCACACCACGCGCCCCTTTTCGATGATGACATGCCGCGTGGCAAGGGCGATCAGCGCGCTCACGTTCTTGTCGATCACCAGGATCGCCTGCCCCTCCCCTTTGAGCGCGTCCAGGCAGCGCCAGATCTCGGCCCGGATCAGGGGGGCCAGGCCCTCCGTCGCCTCGTCCAGGATCAGGAGGCGCGGGTTGGTCATCAGCGCCCGCCCGATCGCCAGCATCTGCTGCTCGCCGCCCGAGAGCTGGGATCCCAGGTTCCGCCGTCGCTCGGCGAGTCTCGGGAACAGCTCCCAGATCCGCTCCAGCGTCCAGGGTCGCGCGCCCCGGCGGATACCGGTCGCAACCAGGTTCTCCTCGACCGAAAGCGTCGGGAAGACCTGCCGGCCCTCCGGCACCAGACCGAGGCCGGCCCGTGCCGCGGCGTAGGCCGGCCGGCCGACCAAAGCCTGGCCCTCGAAGGCGATGCGGCCGGCACGCGGCTTCAGGATGCCCATGATCGACTTCACGGCCGTGGTCTTGCCCATGCCGTTCCGGCCCATGAGCGTGACGACCTCGCCCGCTCCCACATGCAGCGAGAAGCCGAACAGCACCTGGCTCGGCCCGTAGAAGGTGTCGACGCCTTCGACGTCGAGCATCACGCGGCCTCGCCCAGATAGGCGCGGCGGACCTCGGCATCGGCTCGGACCGCGTCCGGCGCGCCCGAGGCGATGACCTTGCCGTAGACCAGCACCGAGATCCGGTCGGCGAGCCGAAACACCGCGTCCATGTCGTGCTCGACCAGCAGCATCGCGACAGTGCCCTTCAGGCCTTCGAGCAGCGCGATCATCCGCGACGCATCGGCGGGGCCCATGCCGGCCATCGGCTCGTCGAGCAGCAGCAGGCGCGGCTCGAGGGCGAGCGCAAGTGCGATCTCCAGCGCCCTCTGCTCGCCATGGGCGAGCGCTCCGACCGGCACGCCGGCGCGTGCGTCGAGCCCGACCCGGGCGAGCGCCGCCATCGCGGGCTGGATCAGGCGCGCGTCGTTGCGGGCATCGCGCCAGAAACTGAAGCTGTGACCCTGCTTCGCCTGGATCGCCAGGGTCGCGTTCTCGAGCGCGGTGAAGCTCGGGATCAGGCAGGTGACCTGGAACGAGCGCGCGAGGCCCGAGCGCGCGCGGCGCGGCGCCGGCTCGTGCGTGATGTCGCTTCCGTCGAAGACGATCGCACCGGCGTCGGGTTTCAGCTCACCCGACACCTGCGAGATCAGCGTCGTCTTGCCAGCGCCGTCGGGGCCGATCAGCGCGTGGCATTCGCCGGCGGCGACCGCGAGATCGACGCCGTCTGAGGCGGCGATGCCGCCGAAGCGCTTGGCGAGGCCGGTGACGCGCAGCAGCTCAGCCATGGCGCCCCGCGATCCAGCCCCAAAGGCCGCGGCGGGCGAACAGCACGACGAAGACCAGGATCGGCCCCAGGACCAGCATCCAGTGGATCGTCAGGGTCGCCAGGATCTCTTCGAGCACGAGCAGGACGACGGCGCCGACCACGGGCCCGGTCAGCGTCGCCATGCCGCCGAGCACGATCATCACGATTATCTCCCCCGAGCGTGTCCACGCCATGTAGGACGGGCTGACGAAATTGGTAAGCGTCGCCAGGAAGGCGCCGGCGAGACCGCAGACGGTGCCCGAAATCACGAAGGCGACCAGCCGGTAGCGATACGGGGCGAGGCCGAGCGCCACGGTGCGGCGCTCGTTCCACTTCGCGCCCTCCAGCACCCGGCCGAAGCGCGACCCGACGATGCGGTGGCCGAGATAGAGCGCCAGGCCGAGCGCCGTCAGGATCACGTAGTAGAGCTGGACGTCGCTTTTGAGGTCGATCGGCCCGAGCATCCCGCGCTTGGCGATCGGCAGACCGTCATCACCGCCATAGGCCTTCAGGCTGACCGCCAGGTAGAACAGCATCTGGGCGAAGGCCAGCGTGATCATGATGAAGTACATGCCGCTGGTCCTGAGCGACACCGCGCCGACGAACAGCGCGACCAGCGCCGAGGCAATGACCGCCGCTCCCCACAGCATCAGAACGCTGTCGACGCCGTGATAGGCGAGGATGCCGACCGCATAGGCGCCGACGCCGAGATAGGCGGCATGGCCGAAGCTGACCAAGCCGCCGAACCCGAGCACCAAGTCGAGGCTCACGGCAGCGAGCGCATCGATCGCCGCATCAAGATCGCGATGCTCGATCCGAAGCACTTCCAGC
>CAZZLX010000283.1:0-5444 GCA_964655235.1 uncultured Rhizobium sp. | reverse complement strand
AAGCGGGTGAGGCGCTGGGTTCCGCCCGATCCGGGGATCGTGCCGATGGTGATCTCGGGCTGGCCGAACTTGGCGTTGTCGGCGCAGATGATGAAATCGCACATCATCGCGGTCTCGCAGCCGCCGCCGAGCGCATAGCCAGCGACCGCGGCGATGATCGGCTTCCTGACCTTCGAGATCTGCTCCCAGGTCGCGGTGATGAAGTCCGTCTTGTAGACGTCCATGAAGGACCGGTCCTTCATCTCCTTGATGTCGGCGCCGGCGGCGAAGGCCTTCTCGCTGCCGGTCAGGATCAGGCAGCGCACGGAGTCGTCGGCGTCGAGCTCGGCCAGCGCCTGGCTCAGCTCGGCCATCAGCTTGCCGTTCAGCGCGTTCAGCGCCTGCGGGCGGTTGTAGCGGACGACGGCGACGCCGCCGGTCTTCTCGACCAGGATGTTCTCGAAGGCCATGGGTTTCTCTTCGGTTGGGTGCGCGCCTCTTAGCCTAGCGCTGGCATTTCGCACAATAAAAGGTCGACCGCCCGGATTGCACCAGGTGGCGGATGCCGGTCTTGGACCGGCAGACCGGGCAAGGCTTCCCGTCCTTTCCATAGACTTTGAAGCTGTGCTGGAAGTATCCGAGCTCACCCGAGGTCTGGCGATGGTCGCGTAGACTTGAGCCGCCGGCCTTTATCGCCTCGTTCAGCACGGCCTTGACCGCGTGCACGAGCTTCTCGGCGCGCTCGCCTTGAATGGTTCCAGCCTTCCGCGTCGGCGAGATGCCGGCGCGGAAGAGCGCCTCGCTCGCATAGATGTTGCCGATGCCGGCGACCACGCGCTGGTCGAGCAGCGCTGCCTTGATCGGCGCCGCCTTGCCCTTGAGGCGCTTCGCCAGCGCGGTCGCGTCGAACGAGGCGTCCAACGGCTCGGGCCCGATGCCCTTGATCAGCGGATGCGCCTCGGTCTCCCCGGCGGCGATCAGGTCCATGACGCCGAAGCGCCTCGCATCATTGAAGCGGACGACCGTGCCGTCGTCGGCGCCGATGACGACATGGTCGTGGGCGTCGAGCTCGTTGGGCCACCCCTGGCCCACCAGCATGCGTCCCGACATGCCGAGATGGATCAGCCAGTCCTCCCCGGAGTCGAGGCCGAGCAGCAGGTACTTGGCGCGGCGCCGGAACGAGCGGATCCGGCGATCCTTGAGACGCTCGGCGAAGCGCTCGGGAAACGGCCGGCGCAGATCGGGCCGGCGGACCTCGACGCGCGAGAGGCGCTTGCCTTCCAGCGCCATCGCCAGTCCGCGACGGACGGTCTCGACCTCGGGAAGCTCGGGCATGGCGGCGAAGGTAGCGGACGCCGGCCGCCGCCGCTATGGTCCGGCCCATGTCGGAAACGAGAAGGTCGGAGACCGCCTCCTTCGGCTACCGAGAGGTGCCGGCCGAGGCGAAGGCCGGGCTGGTGCAGGACCTGTTCACCCAGGTCGCCGGCCGCTACGACCTCATGAACGACCTGATGAGCCTCGGCATCCATCGCCTGTGGAAGGCGGAGATGGTCGACTGGCTGCGCGTGCGCCCCGGCCTCAAGGTCGTCGACGTCGCCGGCGGCACCGGCGACATCGCCCGCGCGGTGATGGCGGCGGGGGCTGGCTCCGTCACGGTCGTCGACCTGACGCCGGCGATGCTGGCCGAGGGCCGGGCGCGATCGGTGGATGCCGGCAAGGCCGACGGCATCCAGTGGGTCGCCGGCAATGCCGAGTCGCTGCCGTTGCCGGACCGGTCCTTCGATGCCTACACGGTCGCCTTCGGGCTTCGCAACGTCACCCGGCTCGACCTGGCGCTGGCCGAAGCCAGGCGCGTGCTGAAGCCCGGCGGACGCTTCCTCGCGCTCGAGTTCGCGCCGCAGGCCGCGGCCGGGCTGAACGACCTCTACGATCTCTATTCCTTCTCGGTGCTGCCCTGGCTCGGCGAGAAGGTCGCGGGCGACCGGGAGGCCTACGTCTATCTCGCCGAGAGCATCCGGCGCTTTCCAGATCCGGAGACGATGACGCGCATGATCCGCAAGGCGGGCTTGGGCGCGCATCGCTACCGCTCGCTGAGCCTGGGCATCGCCCAGCTCCACGCCGCGACGCGCCTCTAGACGCATGTTTCGCGCCGGCCGACACCTGCTGCGCCTTGCCGCGATCGCCCGCATCATGGCCCGGCACGACGCGATGTTCTTCGCCGAGGAGATCCCCGGTCTCCCGGCGTCGGCGCGGATGGCGCTCCGGCTCTTTCATCGGCACGCGCCGGGCCGCCCGGGCGAGCGGCTCGCCGCGGCGCTGGCGGCGCTGGGGCCCTCGTTCATCAAGCTCGGCCAGACGCTGGCGACGCGCTCCGACCTGATCGGCGAGGAGGTTGCCGACGACCTCTCGCAGCTCCAGGACCGGCTGCCGCCCTTCCCTGGCGAGATCGCGCGGGCGACGGTGGCGGCCGAACTCGGCGCGACGGTCGAGGATCTGTTCCAGAGCTTCGACGACGTTCCGGTTGCCGCCGCGTCGATCGCGCAAGTCCACTTCGCGGTCACGACCGACGGACGCGAGGTCGCGGTCAAGATCCTCAGGCCTGGCATCGAGGACGCCTTCGTGCGCGACCTCGACCTCTTCGCCTGGATCGCCGAATGGGTCGCGCGCATCGCGCCGAGCACCCGTCGGCTCAAGCCGATCGAGGTGGTGGCGACATTTGCCGAGACCGTCCGCATGGAGATGGACCTCCGGCTCGAGGGTGCGGCGGCGGCCGAGCTCAAGGAGAACTTCAAGGACGATCCCGACTTCTGCGTGCCGGCCGTCGACTGGATGCGCACGGCGCGCCGCGTGCTGACGATCGAGCGGGTGTCCGGCATCCGCATCGACGACATATCGGCGCTGGTGGCGGCGGGCCACGATCCCGACGTGATCCTGGCGAAGTCGGCGCAGGCCTTTTTCCGCCAGGTGTTCCGCGACGGCTTCTTCCATGCCGACATGCACCCGGGGAACATGTTCGTGACCGCGGACGGCGCGCTGGCGCCGGTCGATTTCGGCATCATGGGCCGCATCGACCGCGACACGCGCATCTTCCTTGCCGAGATGCTGCGCGGGTTCCTTACCGGCGACTATCGCGAGGTCGCGATGGTGCATTTCCGCGCTGGATACGTACCGAAGCACAAGTCGCTCGACGCGTTCGCTCAAGCCTGCCGCTCGATCGGCGAGCCGCTGATGGGGCGTCCGCTCAACGAGATCTCGGTCGGGCGCCTGCTGGCGCAGCTCTTCCGCGTGACCGAGACTTTCGAAATGGAGACGCAGCCCCAGCTCCTGCTGCTGCAGAAGACGATGGTGGTGGCCGAGGGCGTCGGGCGCCGGCTCAATCCCTCGGTCAACATGTGGCAGCTCGCCGAGCCGCTGATCGCCGAGTGGATGCGTGAGAACCGCGGGCCGGAGGCGCGCATCGGCGAGGCGGCGGCGGACCTGATGCGCTCGCTCGAGCGCCTGCCGCGCCTCCTGGCCGAGGCCGAGGTCGCGGCGGTGACGCTGGCGAGCGGCGTGCGCCTGCATCCGGAGACGGTGCGCGAACTGCAGGACGCGCGACCGACCGGCGCGCATCGTGCGCTCTGGGCCTCGGTCGTGGTGCTCGCCCTCGCGGTCGCCGCGCTGGCGCTGACGCGATGAGCGGTGGCAGGATGCCGACCACGCGCGCGAAGCGCTTCCGGGTCGTCGCCGACGGAGCGTGTGCCTAAGTGAGCGAGATCACCGTTGCCATCCGCCGCCTCGCCCATGGCGAGGGGCTGCCGCTTCCCGCCTATGCGACTCCCGGATCCGCCGGACTCGACCTGGTGGCCGCGCTCGATCAGCCGGTGGAGATCAAGCCCGGTGGGCGCAGCCTGATTCCGACCGGGCTTGCGATGGAGCTTCCGGAAGGCTACGAGGCGCAGATACGCCCGCGTTCCGGTCTGGCGCTCAGGCACGGTTTGACCGTCCTGAACACTCCGGGCACGGTCGACTCGGACTATCGTGGTGAGGTCTCGGTGCTGCTTGTGAATCTCGGCGATCTACCAGTGACGCTCTCGCGCGGCGAGCGGATCGCGCAGATGGTCGTGGCGCCGGTGACGCGTATCCAGTGGAGCGAGCAGGCGCAGTTGAGCGAGACGCGTCGCGGCGCCGGCGGCTACGGCTCGACCGGTCGCGGAGGCGAGACCTCGTGAGCGGCATCCTGCAACCGTCGCGAAAGCTACTCGCGGCGATCGAAGCGGTTCTCGACATCGCCTACGCGGCGACCGACCAGCCGGTGTCCGGCCAGGAGCTGACCAAGCGCCAGGGCGTGCCGCCGCGTTTCCTCGAGCCGGCGCTGCAGGCGCTGTCGCGCGCCGGCATCCTGTCGAGCGAGCGCGGGCCGCGCGGCGGCTATCGCCTCGCGCGCGAGCGCCGGCGGATCACGCTCGGCGACGTCTGCCGCGCCGTCGCCGCGGTCGAGGATCCGGACGAGGAGGCGAAGAGCGCGCTCGGGCGCAAGGTCGTCCGTCCGCTGTTCGGCGATCTCGACGGCGACGTGATGAAGCGCCTCGACGCGCTGACCCTCGAAGACCTCTGCCAGACCGCCTTCGCGCAGGATGTGCCCAAGCGCGGCGGGCCGGACTGCGACTTTTCCATCTAGCGCCCCTGTCGTCGGGGGGTTGACGCGGAGCCCTCGGCGGCTTAGGTCAGTCTTCTACTGTGATTTATTGAAAAATCACACAGGAGACACGTAAATGACCGACAAGCCGGAATTCCGGGGCCGCATCTACGATAGCGTGATCGACACCATCGGTGCGACGCCGCTGGTCCGCTTCGCGCGCCTGGAGAAATACCTGGCGCTGGAGGCCGAGCTGGTCGGCAAGCTCGAGTTCTTCAACCCGCTGGCCTCGGTCAAGGACCGCATCGGCTTCGCCATGATCTCGGCAGCCGAAGAGTCGGGCCAGCTCAAGCCCGGCGGCACCCTGGTCGAGCCGACTTCGGGCAACACCGGCATCGCGCTCGCCTTCGTCGCCGCCGCCAGGGGCTACCGCCTGATCCTGACCATGCCCGAGAGCATGTCGGTCGAGCGCCGGCGCATGCTGAAGCTGCTCGGCGCCGAGCTGGAGCTGACGCCGGCGGCCGCCGGCATGCGAGGTGCGATCGCGCGTGCCGAGGAACTGCTCAAGGAGATCCCGGGCTCGATCATGCCGCAGCAGTTCAAGAATGCGGCGAACCCGGCGGTGCATCGCCGCACCACGGCCGAGGAGATCTGGAAGGATACCGGCGGCAGGCTCGACTACTTCGTCGCCGGCATCGGCACCGGCGGCACCGTGACCGGCGTCGGCGAGGTGCTGAAGCAGCGTCTGCCGAACTTGAAGATCGTCGCGGTCGAGCCGGAAGACTCCGCGGTTCTCTCCGGCCGCCCGCCCGGCCCGCACAAGATCCAGGGCATCGGCGCCGGCTTC
>CAZZLX010000282.1:0-5447 GCA_964655235.1 uncultured Rhizobium sp. | reverse complement strand
CGGCTGAGGGAGACGGAGCTAGCTCGATGACCCAGGCGACGGCGCTCGCCTCCCTCTATCGCACCGCACTCTCCTCGATCGAGGAAGTGGTCGAGGAGGCGCGCAACGGCAGGATGTTCATCCTGGTCGACGACGAGGACCGGGAGAACGAGGGCGATCTGGTGATCCCGGCGCAATTTGCGACGCCGGAGCAGATCAACTTCATGGCCCGTTATGGCCGCGGCCTGATCTGCCTGGCGCTGACGCGCGAGCGCGTCGAGCGCCTGGGACTTCCGCTCATGTCGCGCCAGAACGCGAGCCGACACCAGACCGCTTTCACCGTTTCGATCGAGGCGAAGGAGGGCGTCACCACCGGGATCTCGGCGAGCGACCGGGCGCATACGATCGCGGTTGCCATCGACCCGACCAAAGGGCGTGACGACATCGCGACGCCGGGTCACGTATTCCCGCTGGTCGCGCGCGATGGCGGCACCTTGGTGCGTGCCGGCCATACGGAGGCCGGCGTCGATATCGCGCGTATGGCCGGCCTCAACCCGTCGGCGGTGATCTGCGAGATCATGAATGACGACGGCACGATGGCGCGCCTGCCTGATCTCGTCGGCTTTGCCCAGAAGCACGGCATCAAGGTCGGCACGATCGCCGACCTGATCGCGCACCGCCGGCGCACGGAGTCGGTGATCGAGCGCCTCCAGGAGAGCACGCTGGACAGCCGCCACGGCGGCCGCTTCCGCATGATCGTCTACGTCAACAAGGCGTCGTATGCCGAGCATGTGGCGCTCGTGAAGGGCGATATCGCCTCGGGCGATCCGGTGATGGTGCGCATGCACGCGCTCAATGTGCTCGACGACGTGCTCGCCGACACCAGCCAGGGCCGCGGCGGCGAGCTGCAGGCGGCGATGGACTTGATCGGCCGCGAGGGCAGGGGGGTCGTCGTGCTGCTTCGCGAGCCGCATGCGACCAGCCTCTCCGACAAGGTCCGCGCGCGCCTCGGCGGGCCGGGCCGGGAGACGGGGCTTCGCGACTACGGCATCGGCGCCCAGATCCTGCTCGATCTTGGTGTCCGCCGCATGGTCCTCCTTTCCAATACCAAGCGCACGATCGTCGGCCTCGACGGCTACGGCCTCGAGATCGTCGAGCAGCGCGCGATCCCTCATCACGAGATCTGAGCATGGCCCTGCCGAGTTTCCTGATCGTCGAGGCGCGCTTCTACGAGGAGATCTCCGACCTTCTCTACAAAGGGGCGTCCGAAGCGTTGCGCAATGCGGGCGTCGCCTTCGAGCGCATCTCGGTGCCCGGCGCGCTGGAGATCCCGGCGGTGATCAGCATCGCGCATCAGGGGGCCAACCCGAAGTTCGACGGCTATGTCGCGCTCGGCTGCGTCATCCGCGGCGAGACCAGCCATTACGAAACCGTCTGCAGCGAGAGCGCGCGCGGGCTCCAGGTGTTGGCGGTCCAGCTCGGGCTGCCGATCGGTAACGGCATCCTCACCTGCGAGAATTGGGAGCAGGCGATGGTGCGCGCGCGACCCGATGATCAGGACAAGGGCGGCGGTGCCGCCAAGGCCGCGCTTGCGGTCTTCGAGGCCCGCCGCCGCTTCGGCCTGGTCAAGTCGTGAGCGACGCCAAGCCGAAGCAGAAGGGCTCGACGCGGTCGGCGGCACGTCTCGCGGCCGTCCAGGCGCTCTATCAGATGGAAATGACCGACACCACGAGCGCCGCGGCGCTCCGCGATGTCCAGCTCCGCGAGGGGGCTGTCTCGGGCGATGCCGATACCGGCGTGAAGGTCGATGAGGCGATGCTGAAGGACATCGTCGAAGGCGTGACGGAGCGGCGCGAGGACCTCGACCGGCGGATCGCCGGCCATCTCGCCGAAGGCTGGTCCTTCGATCGGCTCGAGGTGGTGTTGCGCGCCATCCTCCGCGCCGGCGCGTACGAGATCGTCGCCAAGACCGACGTGCCGCTGCGGGTCGCGATCAACGAATGGGTCGATCTCGCGCACGCCTTCTATGCAGGCAAGGAACCCGGCTTCGTCAACGGCGTGCTCGATCGCATCGGCCGCGAGGCGCGTCCGGCCGAGGCACGGTAGGAGCCGATGGCGGCCGCTCTCGGAGAGTTCGAGCGCATCGCCCAGTTCTTCAAGCCGCTCGCGGCGGGATTCCCTGGTGCGCTCGGTCTCACCGACGACGCCGCGCTGATCAGTCCGGGTGTCGGATACGAATTCGCGGTCACCACCGACGCCCTGGTCGCCGACGTCCATTTCCGCGCTGAGGATCCACCGGACCTGATCGCCCGCAAGGCGCTGCGCGTCAATCTCTCCGATCTGGCGGCGATGGGCGCGGAACCCGTCTGCTACACGCTGGCGACGATCCTTCCGGCGTCGGCTGACGAGGCGTGGCTCAAAGCCTTCGTCCGCGGCCTCGCTCTCGATCAGTCGGAGTTCGGGATCGCGCTCGCTGGGGGGGACTCGGTGAAGACACCGGGGCCCGCGACTTTATCGGTGACCGCGATTGGCCGTGTCGAGACCGGGCGAGCGCTCCGCCGCTCCGGTGCGAGCCCCGGCGACAGGGTCTATGTCAGCGGCACGATCGGTGATGGCGCGCTCGGACTCGCTGTCCTGAAAGGCGCAATTGCCGATGACGAGAACGGCACGCTGGCCGGCCGCTACCTGCTGCCGCAACCGCGGCTCACGCTCGGCCGCGCGCTTCTCGGCAAGGCGAGCGCGGCCCTGGATGTTTCAGACGGCCTCGTCGCCGATCTCGGTCATATCGCCGAGACTTCCGGCGTCCAGGTCGTGATCGAACCCGATCGGGTGCCGATGTCCCCGGCGGCGAAGGCCGCGGTCGCCGCCGACTCGTATCTCGTGGAAGCGATTCTGACCGGCGGCGACGACTACGAGCTCGCTTTCACGTCCCCCATGGCGCTCCCGGAGCGGATTGCTGACGTAGCTGTGACCTGCATCGGCCGCGTCGAGGTCGGACGTGGCGTCGCCGTGCTTGATCGGCAAGGCCGTCCGGTTACCCTTTCGTCCGGCGGATACCGGCACTTCTAGGCGTCATGAAGCTTATCCTCGTTCTCCTGGTTCTGGCCTCTCTCCTCGGCGGCGGCGGCTTTGCCGCCTGGACCTTCTATCGCGAGCCGATCGAGGCGAAGGTCACCGAGATGATGAAGCCAAAGGAGCCGCCGGGGGTTCCACTGCCGCTGGAACCAATCACGATTCCCCTGTTCAAGGGCGGTGTGCCCGACCGGTTCCTGACGCTGGAGATGTCGCTTATCTGCGCCGGCAACGATGCGATGTTGCGCGTCAAAGGCCAAGTGCCGCGTCTGGTCGATGCTTACATCCAGTACCTGCATTCGCTGGCGAACCTGCGCATCAAGCCCGGTTTCGAGGACCTCGATTTCGTCAAGGAGCGGCTCCTCAATGTCTCGGCGAAGGTCGTCGGGGAGGGCGAGGTGCGCGACATCCTCTTCCGCAACGCATTCGAAAAGCCGATGCAGTGAGCCAGCCTCCCGAACGCCGGATGGTGAGCCTGCTGGTCGTTTGCCAGTCGTTGTTCTTCAGCGGCGTCGTCGTGGTCATGACTTTGTCGGCGCTGGTGGGCAACCTGCTTGCCGAGAACAAGACGCTGACCACGCTGCCGCTCGCCGTCCAGATGACGGCGACGATGTTGTCGACGGTTCCGGCCTCGCTGCTCATGGGTCGATTCGGACGCAAGGCCGGCTTCGTCGGCGGCCTTCTTCTCGGCGCGGCGGGGGCCGCGATCGCCTGCGCGTCGGTCATCCTCGGCTCCCTCCTGCTATTCACGATCGGCAGCGCACTGATGGGCACAGCCATCGCCGTCGGCCACTTCTTCCGCTTCGTGGCTGCGGATGCCGCGAGCCCGGCATTCCGGCCGCGAGCCATCTCCCTCGTCATGGCGGGCGGCGTCATCGCGGCGCTTCTGGGGCCCGAGCTCGCCAAGGCGACGCAGGCCCTTTTCCCGGCCTTCGTCTTCGCGGGCTGCTTCGTCGCGATCGGCGGCCTCTGGCTCGCCACCATCGCGCCGGTGCTGGCGCTGCACCTGCCGAAGCCGAAGGCGGCCGACCTGCATGGACCTCGCCGGCCGCTCGCCGTCATCGCCCGGCAGCCGGTTTTCGTCGTCGCCGTCCTTTCAGGCATGGTCGGCTATGCCGTGATGACCTTGGTGATGACGGCGACGCCGCTGGCGATGGTGGGCTGCGGCTTCGCGTTCACCGATGCGGCCTTCGTGATCCAGTGGCACTCGGTCGGCATGTTCGCGCCTTCGTTCTTCACCGGATCGCTGATCTCGCGCTTCGGCATCGCGCGGGTCCTGATCGCAGGCGCCGTCCTTCTCGTAGGGGCGGTGGCGATCAGTCTCTCCGGCGTCGGAATGCTGCACTTCTTTTCTGGGCTGGTTCTGGTCGGGATCGGCTGGAACTTCCTCTATGTCGGCGGGTCGACCCTGGTGACCGAAGCCTATACCCTGCCTGAGAAGGCGGGTGCCCAGGGGCTGCACGACCTGTTGGTTTTCTCGAGCTCGGCCGGGGCCGCTTTCCTGTCGGGGGCTCTCCAGCAGCGGTTCGGCTGGGAGGCGGTCAATTTCGGGGTCCTGCCGGCGATCGCGGTCAGCGTCGCGGCCAGCCTTTGGCTCGTCTCGGTTCGCCGCCGGACAGGGGCCGTTCAGGCCGCCTGAAACCCCTCCGATCGCCTTCCAGCGCCGGCCAACCCGCCGTTGCGTATCGAAAAATAGCTGTTATGTTCCGGCCGCCTTTTAGGCCGCCCCGGGGGGCGGCCCTCCCGTTTTCGAGGATTTTCGGACATGAGCGGACTGCATTTGTTCGTCATCGCGTGCGGCGTGCTCGCGCTGATCTACGGCATCGTCACCTCGCGCTCGATCCTGGCGGCTCCCGCCGGTTCCCCGCGCATGCAGGAGATTGCCGCGGCGGTCCAGGAAGGCGCTTCCGCCTACCTGAATCGGCAGTACACGACCATCGGCATCGTCGGCGTCGTCATCTTCCTGATCCTGGTGTTCGTGCTGGGCTGGAAGGTCGGCGTCGGCTTCCTGATCGGCGCCGTCCTCTCGGGCGCTGCCGGCTACATCGGGATGAACGTCTCGGTCCGCGCCAACGTCCGCACCGCGGAGGGTGCCCGCCAGGGTCTCGCTCACGCCCTCTCGATTGCCTTCAAGGCCGGAGCCGTCACCGGCATGCTGGTCGTCGGCCTCGCCCTCCTCGGCGTTGCCGTCTACTACTTCTTCCTCGTCTCGACCGGGACCACGGGCCGCGCTCTCGTCGACGCGCTGGTCGCGCTCGGTTTCGGCGCCTCGCTGATCTCGATCTTCGCGCGCCTCGGCGGCGGCATCTTCACCAAGGGCGCCGACGTCGGCGCCGACCTCGTCGGCAAGGTCGAGGCCGGCATCCCCGAGGATGATCCGCGCAACCCCGCCACCA
>CAZZLX010000281.1:0-5454 GCA_964655235.1 uncultured Rhizobium sp. | reverse complement strand
AGCGGATCGGGCTCCGGCCTGGAGGCGAACCACCCGGCCTTCCGAAGCGCCCGGGTGAGGCCGACGACGAGAAGGAAGGTCACGCCGACGGCGGCCAGCGTCCGATGCGGGCTCGGCGCGTCGAGCCGGTTGGGGTTCACGACCGCGAAGGCCTCAGGCAACGTCGGCTCGGCCGTGTGATGGTCGATCACCACGACGTCGAGCCCGCACGATTTCGCTTCCGACAGCGCGTCGAAGGCGGTGGTGCCGCAGTCGACGGTAATCGCGACCGCCGCCCCCTCCGCCTTCAGCTTGCGCAACGCGGGCGCATTCGGGCCGTAGCCTTCCGTCATGCGGTCGGGGATGTAGACGCGGACCTTGCCGCCGACGGAAGCGAGATAGCGATGCAGCAGCGCCGACGAGGTCGCGCCGTCGACGTCGTAGTCGCCGAAGATCGCGATCAGCTCGCCACCCTTGACCGCCCCCACCAGGCGCTCGACTGCCTTCTCCATGTCGAGCAGATGGCTCGGATCGGGGAGCCAGTCGCGCAGCGTGGGCTTTAGGAAGCGGTCGGCCTGGTCGGCGGCGATCTCGCGCGCGGCAAGCAGGCGCGCGATAAGCTCGGGCACGCCGAGGCGCTGCGCCAGCTGGAGCGAGAGGCGGTCGTCGCCTGTGTTGCGTGCGCGCCAGCGCCGCCCGGTGACCGAGCGTTCGACCCCGAGGAAGGGGCCGGTCACGGCATCAGCCTTTGGGATCGGCGCTCGGCTTGCGGACGAGGTCGTGCTCGGCCTCGATCGTGCGGACCGTGCCGGTCTTGGAGCGCATCACCAGCGAGCTGGTCAGGATCGAGTTGCCGACGCGGCGCACGCCGCGGACCATCGAGCCGTCGGTGACGCCGGTCGCCGCGAACATCACGTCGCCCTTGGCGAGGTCGAGCATGCTGTACTTGCGGTTGAGGTCCGTGATGCCGAGCTTGGCGGCGCGGCCCTTCTCGTCGTCGTTACGGAACAGCAGCCGCCCCTGCATCTGGCCACCGATGCAGCGGAGCGCCGCCGCGGCGAGCACGCCTTCCGGCGCGCCGCCCGAGCCCATGTAGATGTCGACGCCCGCTTCCGGCTTCGCGGTCGCGATCACGCCCGACACGTCGCCATCGGAGATCAGCATGATGCGGGCACCGGCCTCGCGGGTCTTGGCGATCAGCTCGGCATGGCGCGGACGGTCGAGGATGCAAGCGACGAGATCGGAGACGTCGACCTTCTTCGCCTTGGCCAGCGACTTCAGGTTCTTGACCGGCCCCTCGTCGAGATCGACGACGCCTTCGGGCAGGCCGCCGCCGACGGCGAGCTTGTCCATGTAGACGTCGGGCGCGTTGAGGAAGTGGCCATGGTCGGCCATCGCGATCACGGCGAGCGCATTCGGGGCGCCCTTGGCCGTGATGGTCGTACCCTCCAGCGGATCGAGCGCGATGTCGATCTTCGGTCCGCCGCGGCCGACCTTCTCGCCGATGTAGAGCATCGGCGCTTCGTCACGCTCGCCCTCGCCGATGACGACCGTGCCGTCGATCGCCAGGCTGTTCAGCGCGGTGCGCATCGCATCCACCGCGGCCTGATCGGCGGCCTTCTCGTTGCCGCGCCCCATCCAGGCGGAGGCGGCCAGCGCCGCGGCCTCGGTCACGCGCACGGCTTCGAGCGCAAGGTTGCGGTCCATCGCGGATTCGGCGGCTTGGGCCTTGGCCATGGATTCCTCCGGCTTTCGTCTTTTCTTATAGGGACTCGATACGGATCATGCGCGGCGGCTCGATGACGCTCTTCAGCGTCTCGATCCGCGTGAGGGCGCGACGCATGGCCGCCTCCTCGGCATCGTGCGTGGTCAGAACCAGCGGCACCGCCCCGTCGGGCGAGCGCGCGCGCTGCAGCACCGCCTCGAGCGACACCCGCTCGTCGCGCAGCGCCGCGGCGATGTCGGCGACAACACCCGGCTGGTCGACCACCATGAAGCGGACGTAGTAGGGACCGACATGGCGCTCCATCGGCGCGGTCGGCTCGCCCTTGAGCTCGCCCGCCGGCACGCCGAAGGTCGGCGTCACGCGGCCGCGCGCGATGTCGACGAGATCGGAAACGACCGCCGACGCGGTCGGGCCGGCGCCGGCGCCGCGCCCCTCGAATACGGTCTGTCCGACGAAGTCGCCCTCGGCGACCACGGCGTTGAACACGCCCTCGACATGCGCGATTGGCGTCTCGAGCGGCACCATGCAGGGATGCACGCGCTGCTCGACGCCGTGATCTGTCTGGCGCGCAATGCCTAGCAGCTTGATCCGGTAGCCGAGCTCGGCCGCGTACTCGATGTCCAACGCCGAGACATGACGGATGCCCTCGACATGCACGCCGGCGAAGTCGACCGCGCGGCCGAAGGCGAGCGAGGTCAGGACCGAGAGCTTGTGCGCGGCGTCGATGCCGTCGATGTCGAACGACGGGTCGGCTTCGGCATAGCCCAGCTTCTGCGCCTCCGCCAGCACGTCGCCGAAGGCCCGACCGGTCTTCCGCATCGTCGTCAGGATGTAGTTGCAGGTGCCGTTGAGGATGCCGTAGAGGCGGCCGATCCGATTTCCGGCGAGGCCTTCGCGCAGCGCCTTCACGATCGGGATGCCGCCGGCGACGGACGCCTCGAAGGCGAGCGTCACGCCCTTGGCTTCCGCCGCCTTCGCCAGCGCCGTGCCGTGATGGGCGAGAAGCGCTTTGTTGGCGGTGACGACGTGACGACCTTTCGCCAGCGCCGCCTCGATCGCGCGCTTGGCCGGACCGTCGGCGCCGCCGATCACCTCGACGACGACGTCGGCATCCGCCTCGGTCGCCATCGCGACCGGATCGTCGAACCACTTGGCGGCGGAGAGATCGACGCCGCGGTCCTTGCCCTTGCTCTTGGCCGAGACCGCGGTCACCTGGATCGGCCTACCGGCCCGACGGGTCAGCAGGTCGCGCTGCTCGTGCAGGAGCTTCACGGTTCCGGCGCCGACCGTACCGAGGCCGGCTATGGCGATCTTCAAGGGTGTCGGCATCGTCTTCGAAGCGGGTGGGCGGACGGTTGCAGGGGGTCCCTAATAGCGGCGCGGCCTCGAAAAAGCGAGGCCGCTTACCACTACTCGATGAAGATCTCGGCGCGCCGGTTGGGCGCCTCGGCAGCAGCGCTGCCGGCGACCACCAGCGGCTCCGCATCGCCCACCGCCTCGATCTTGAGGCGCTCGGACGAGATGCCGTTCCGCATCAGCTCCTGAGCGACCGCGTTGGCGCGATCCAGCGACAGGTTGAAGTCGGCGACCTCGCTCTTCGCCCCGTCGCCGCCCGGCCGCCCGGCATGGCCGACGATCCGGATGCGGCCTCCCGTCTCCTGCGCCATCGCGGCAACGCGCGCGAGCGCATTACGGTCGGCCGGTGCGAGCCTTGCCGTGCCTTCGCCGAAGCGGATCGTCGCCACCGGCTCGCCGGGCACGACCGGCGTCCCGGGCACACCGGTGGTACCGCCCACATAGGCGACCTGAGAGCGCGAGGTTTCGCGCGCGGTGTGCTGAAGGGCGCCGATGCGCCGCGGCTGCGACGGCGGTGGTGGCGGCGGCTCCGCCGCCGGCTGGCGGAGCTGGACCGCCGCTTCGGACCGAGCGAGCTGCTGGCGGTAGATCTGGTCGACGGTTGCCGCGGCCGAGGCGGAAGGCGCAGCGGCGGCGGGCGCGGGCGGAGCCTGAACGGCTCCCCGGGGCGCAGGCGGTGCAGCGGCGGCTGGCGGCGGAGGCGGCGGGGCCAACGGCGCGGGAACGGGCACGGCGGCGGTCGGCCGCGCGGCAGGCCGGGCCTGGGCGGCAACCTGCGGCATCGTCGGCGGCGGCGGCGGAGGCACCGGCTGGTTAGCAGAGGCATCGGTCGTCGCAGGGACCGCGGGCGCCTGGGCCGAAGGCTGCGGCGGGGCCGGAGATGCCGGCGGCGGAGGCGGCGCCGCGGCGGCCGGAGCGGCCGGGGGAGCCGCACTTGGGACCGGGGCCGGAGCGGCAGAAGCCGGGGCCGGTGGCGCAGCCGGAGCGCGTGCTGCGGCCGGAGCGGACGCAGCAGCCGGCGGCGATGCCGGCCGGGGCGGCGGCGCACCTGCCGAGGTAGACGCTCGGGGCTGCAGATCGTCGTCGGTGTACTTGGCGTTCTCGCGGTCGGCGACCAGGCCCTGGGTCAGCGCCTGGCGTTCGGCAGGCGAGCTCGCGCGCGTCGGGCGCGGCGGCACGGTTGCCAGGTTCGGAGCGTCTTTGCTCTGGGCGGCCGCCATCCGGGCGTCGTTGCCGTTCGGCTGGGCGGTCGAGCGCGACGAGGAGCCAGTCGCCGAGCGGTACCATTCCATCGGATTGACCGCGTCCGGCACCGACGAGCATCCGGCCAGTGCCAGGACCACCAGGACCGACGGTCCCCACGACCGTTTCGCCGCCATTTTCGGCTTCTCCCGCCCGCTTTTCGACCCGGCGGGGGGTGACCCGGCCGCCGGCATCGTGTAAGAAAATAACAAGAAACTGAATTCCGTTTTAGCCGCTTCCCGGAGGGCGGTCCACCGCCCCCTGTGGCCAGGTTCCCCAAGCTGGGACCCTCCCAGGACGGGCGCGGCAGGAGCTAGGCACATGGTGGACAGCCAGGGCCCGCAGGTAAAGGTTCCCGATCCGGTCGAGTTCGCGAAGACGATGACGCGGATCGCCGACCGCAGCCGCCAACTGGTGGCGGATTTCGTCCAGAAGCAGGCGGAGTCCGCCGGCACGGAAGGCGCCAGCACCGATCCGCTCAACATCGGCTCGGCCTTCTTCGAGCTGACCACCCGGCTGATGGCGGACCCTGCCCGCCTGGTCCAGGCCCAGATCAATCTCTGGCAGGACTACATGTCGCTCTGGCAGACCGCGACCCGCCGCTTCTTCGGCGAGCACGCCGCCCCGGTCGCCGAGCCGGCCCCGGGCGACCGCCGGTTCAAGGACCAGGCCTGGCAGGAAAGCTTCGTCTTCGACTTCATCAAGCAGTCCTACCTGCTGACCGCGCGCTGGCTGCAGCAGACGGTCAAGGAGACCGAGGGCCTCGACAAGAAGACCGCGCAGAAGGTCGATTTCTATACGCGCCAGTTCGTCGACGCGATGGCACCGTCGAACTTCCTGATGACCAATCCGGAAGTGCTGCGCGCGACCATCGAGTCGGGCGGCGAGAACCTGGTGAAGGGCCTCGACAATCTCCTCAAGGATCTCGAGCGCGGCAAAGGCAAGCTCGCGATCAAGATGACCGACATGGAGGCGTTCGAGGTCGGCAAGAACATCGCGACCACGCCCGGCAAGGTCGTCTACCAGAACGACCTGATGCAGCTGATCCAGTACTCGCCGACCACCGACAAGGTGATGAAGCGGCCGCTGCTGCTGTTTCCGCCGGGGATCAACAAACTCTACATCCTCGACCTTCTCCCGGCGGACGCGTT
>CAZZLX010000280.1:0-5467 GCA_964655235.1 uncultured Rhizobium sp. | reverse complement strand
AGGCGTTCGGCGCCGAGCCGATCAGCTTCGGCGAGGTCTGGGACGACTCGAACGCGGAGGCGATGCGTCACGCCGAGCGCGAGGGCCTGACCTACATCCACCCGTTCAAGGACGAGCCGGTGATCCAGGGCCAGGGCACCGTCGGCCTCGAGATCCTGGAAGACCTGCCTGACGTCGACATCGTGCTGACGGCGATCGGCGGCGGCGGCTTCGCGGCCGGCGTCGCCGCTGCGATCAAGGCGGTGAAGCCCAGTGTGCGCATCATCGGCATCGAGCCGGTGGGCGCGCCGACGCTGCACGACAGCGTCAAGGCGGGCAAGCTGGTCACGCTCGACAAGATAACGAGCAAGGTCAGCACGCTCTCGGCCAAGCGCTCGGATCAGATCAACCTCGACCTGATCGGCCGCCACGTCGAGAAGATCGTTCTGGTGACCGACGAGGAGATGCGGGAGGCGGCCCGCTGGTTGTGGAAAGAGCTCGGCATCGCTGCCGAGCTCTCCGGCGCAGCCTCTGTCGCCGCGGCGCTTCTCGGAAAGGTCGAGCTGCCGAAGGGCGCCAAGGTCTGCGCCATCGTCTGCGGCGCAGGGACCGACGGTATTTCCTAAGCCGTCGTCACCATTTGGTCTTGAGGCGAACCAGGCCGCCGCTCTCCTTGTCGTCGGACCAGATGATGGCCGTCGTCTCCAGGATGAGAGCCTGCTGCTTCTCGACCTTCTCCGGCCAGTCGCCGCAGAGCAGGATGATCGCGCCGATCGCGCAGATGCAGCCGCCGCGCGCGCCGTTGATCAGGTTCCGGCACATCTGCTCCTTCCTGATCCAAAGATCCTGGCGACACAAAAAAGGGCGCCGCCCGAAGACGACGCCCCTTTGTCTCGAATGGTTCGAACGGTCAGCGCGAGTAGAACTCGACGACCAGGTTCGGCTCCATCTGCACCGGGTAGGGCACGTCCTCGAACGCGGGCTTGCGCACGAACTTGCCCTTCATCGCCTTGTGGTCGACCTCAATGTAGTCCGGCACGTCGCGCTCGGGCAGCGCGGAGGCCTCGAGGACGGTATTGAGCTGGCGGGACTTCTCCTTGACCTCGATGGTGTCGCCATCTTTCACGAGGTAGGAGCCGATGTTGACCCGCTTGCCGTTGACCTTGATGTGGCCGTGGTTGACGAATTGGCGCGCGGCGAACACGGTCGCCACGAACTTCATCCGATAGACCACGGTGTCGAGGCGGCGCTCAAGCAGCTCGATCAGGTTCGCGCCGGTGTCGCCCTTGCGGCGCACGGCTTCCTCGTAGAGCTTGCGGAACTGACGCTCGCCGATGTTTCCGTAGTAGCCCTTCAGCTTCTGCTTCGCCATGAGCTGAATGCCGTAGTCGGACGGCTTCTTCCGGCGCTGGCCATGCTGGCCGGGACCGTACTCGCGGCGATTGATCGGGCTCTTGGGTCGACCCCAGAGATTCACTCCGAGACGTCGGTTGATCTTGTACTTCGCGTTCTCGCGCTTTGCCATGGTTGCTCCGTATTGGGCTGTTGTTGTCCCGGTAGGGCCATTGGCCGGAATGCATCTCGTTGGATGCATTCACGTTCCCGGAAAGAGGCGCGGAGTATAGGGACGGGGAATCGCTTGTCAAACGCCGGCTGGACCCGTGTACGCTCGGTCCCGAGACCCCCTGGATCCGGGAGCCGGCGGCCATGTCGACAGCCCTTCGCGGCGCGAATTATCGCAACGATAGCATGATCTTAGGCTTCTCGGACCTGAAGAAGCTCAGGACCGAGCGACCGCTCGTGATCACCGGCGGCCGCGGCGTCTTCGTCATCGACGAGCGGGGCCGGGACTACATCGAGGCGGTCTCCTCCTTCTACTGCGCGGCCCTGGGCTTCAGCGAGGAGGAGCTGGTCGAGGCGGCGATCCGCCAGATGCGGGCGCTGCCCTTCTACCCGTCGGCCTCGCACCGTACCGTCCCGGTGGTCATGGAGCTGGCCGACCGCATGGCCGCCGCAGCGCCGTTCCCGAACGCCAAGGTCGCCTTCGCCACCACGGGCTCGGAGGCGAACGACAGCCTGATCAAGTTCCTCTGGTACGCCAACGGCTATGCCGGCACGCCGGAGCGCCGCAAGGTGATCACGCGTTTCGGCAGCTACCACGGCGGCACCATCGCGATGACCGCGCTCGGCGGCGGCACCGGCTTGCACAAGAGCTTCGGCATCCCGACCGACGACTGCATCCATGTCAGCCACCCGACCGGCGCCGGGCCGGGCGAAAGCGAGGACGCCTATGTCGACCGTCTCGCCCTGGAGGTGCGTCAGGCGATCGAGAAGGCAGGACCCGAAACGGTCGCCGCCTTCTTCGCCGAGCCGATCTCGACCGCGGCCGGCTGGGCGGTGCCGCCGAAGGGCTACTTCCAGAAGATCAAGCAGGTCTGCGACGCGTACGGCGTCCGCGTCTTCCTCGACGAGGTCGTGACCGGCTTCGGGCGTACCGGACATATGTGGGGCTCGCAGTCCTTCGGCGTCGTGCCCGATTGCTTCACCTGCGCCAAGGGCATGTCCGGCGCCTACCAGCCGATCTCGGCGGTCGTGATGTCGGACGATTTCTACAAGGCGATGGAGAAGGGCAGCGACGCCAACGGCTGGTTCGCGCACAGCGGTACCTACCACGCGCATCCGGTGCCGGCGGCGGTGGCGCTGAAGACGCTGGAGATCTTCGAGAAGCGCCAGATCGTCCGCCACGTGCAGTCGCTGCTGCCCGCCTGGAACAAGGCGGTCGACAGCTTCCGCGACCATCCGCTGGTCGCGACCACGCGGCATTTCGGCCTCGGCGGCGCGATCGAGTTCAAGCCGACGGCGGAGCAGCTCGACGGCAACATCTCCTCGCTCAAGGTCGGCGGTACGGCGAAGAAGGTTTACGAGGCCGGGCTCGAGGCCGGCATCCTGACGCGCCCGCTGGATCGCTGCATCGTGCTGGCGCCGCCGCTGATCATCACCGAGGCCGAGATCGGCGAGCTCGTTCACCGCCTGAGGCGAGCGATGGACATGGTGCTGGCCGAGACGAAGGGAGCCTAGCTCTTCCTTTTGTCGACCAGGTTCCGCACCGCCCCGTGCATCGTGCGCAACTCCTGGCTCGTCGGCCGCGCGCGCTGGAACAGGTTGCGGAGGTTCCGGACCATCGTCGGGCGCTGCTCGAGATTGCGGAGAAAGCCGCAGTCGTCGAGTTCCGCTTCGAAGCGCTCCATGAAGTTCAGCAGCTCCGCCTTGGGTGCCGGCTCGTCCCCACCGCCCCAGTGCTGCATGTCGGGGGTCGCGTCCTCCGCCTGCAGCCACTCGTATCCGACCAGCAGCACCGCCTGGGCGAGATTGAGCGAGGAGAACGCTGGGTTCAGCGGCACCGTGACGATGGTGTCGGCGAGCGGCACATCGTCGTTGGTGAGGCCCATGCGCTCGGGCCCGAACAGGAGGCCCGGCCTCAGGCCCTCGGAGATCAGCGTACGAAGCGCGGCCGCAGCGGCACGCGGGGTCATGACCGGCTTCACCATGCCGCGGGGCCTGGCCGTGGTGGCGAAGACATGTGTCAGGTCGGCGATGGCTTCCGGCAAGGTCGCGTAGACCTTGGCGTTGTCGATCACCGCGTTGGCGCCCGAGGCGGCGGCGACCGCGCGTTCGTTGGGCCACCCGTCGCGCGGGGCGACCAGACGCATCTCGGTCAGCCCGCAGTTCAGCATCGCCCGCGCGGCGAGGCCGATGTTCTCGCCGAGCTGCGGCTGATGGAGGATCACCGGCGGGCCGCCGGTGATGCCCGCCTGCTTGCGGTCGGTTCCGGCCATGGCTTTTAAGCGGCCGCGGCCACGGGAACACCCTCGCGCATCAGCTTCCATGTGATGCTGTCGGAGAGCGCGTCGAGCGAGGCGTCGATGATGTTGGGCGAGACGCCGACCGTGTCCCAACGCCGCCCCTCGGCGTCGGCGCTCTCGATCATCACGCGGGTGACCGCGTTGGTGCCGCCGGACTGAGTCAGGATGCGTACCTTGAAGTCGACCAGGCGCACCTCAGCCAGCATCGGATAGAGGTTGCCGAGCGCCTTCCGGAGCGCGGTGTCGAGCGCGTTGACCGGACCGTTGCCCATCGCGACCTCATGGTGGAGGACGTTGCCGATGCCGATGGTGACGGTCGCTTCGGATTCGGTGACCAGCTCGCCGCGGGCGTTGAAGCGGCGCTCGTCCATGACGCGGAAGCGGCGGACGCTGAAGTAGTCGGGCACCTGGCCGAAGGCGCGGCGGGCCAGCAGCTCGAAGCTCGCCTCGGCCCCGTCATAGGCGTAGCCCTCGGATTCGCGCGCCTTCACCTGGTCGATCAGCTTCGGCAGCCGCGGATCGTCGACCGCGACTTCCAGCCCGATCTCGCGGAAGCGCGCGACCAAGTTGGAGCGACCGGCCTGGTCGGAGACCACCACATGCCGACCATTGCCGACCAGCGAAGGGTCGACATGCTCGTAAGCGCGCGGGTCCTTCTCGACCGCCGAGGCGTGCAGCCCGCCCTTGTGCGCGAAAGCGGATTCGCCGACATAAGGCGCCTGGCGCGACGGTGCCCGGTTCAAGCGCTCGTCGAGCAGATGCGAGACCTGAGGAAGGCGGCGGAGGCCGTCGGCCCCGATACCAGTCTCGAAGCCCATCTTCAGGACCAAGGTCGGGATCAAGGTCACGAGGTTTGCGTTGCCGCAGCGCTCGCCGAGCCCGTTCAGGGTCCCCTGGATCATGCGAGCGCCGGCGCGGACCGCGGCCAGCGAGTTGGCGACGGCGTTGCCGGTGTCGTCGTGGCAGTGGATGCCGAGGTGCGCGGGCGGCACGCGGGTCGCGGCGTCGCGGACGATCGCCTCGATCTCGTCGGGTAGGGCGCCGCCGTTGGTGTCGCAGAGAACCAGCCAGCGGGCGCCGGCCTTGTGCGCGGCCTCCAGCGTCGCGAGCGCATAGTCGCGGTTTGCCTTCCAGCCGTCGAAGAAGTGTTCGGCGTCGAACACGACCTCTTGCGCCCTGGTCGCGGCATGCGCCACGGACTCGGCGATCATGGTGAGGTTCTCGTCGAGAGAGACCCCGAGCGCCACGCCGACGTGGAAGTCCCAGGTCTTGCCGACGAGTGTCGCGACTGGCGCACCGGCGCCGAGGGTCGCGGCGAGGCCGGGATCGTTGGCGGCGCTACGGCCCGACCGGCGGGTCATGCCGAAGGCGGCGAGCCTCGCCGACTTGAACGCGAGCTTCTCGGCGAAGAACCGGTCGTCGGTCGGGTTGGCGCCGGGCCAGCCGCCTTCGATGTAGTCGATGCCGAGCCGGTCCAGCGCCTCGGCGATGGCGCGCTTGTCCTCTACCGAGAAATCGACGCCCTGGGTCTGGGCGCCGTCGCGGAGGGTGGTGTCGTAAAGGTAAAGACGATCGCTCGACATCTTCTGCAACCCGACTGGAAGGGTCAGGTGCTTACCACGCCG
>CAZZLX010000279.1:0-5472 GCA_964655235.1 uncultured Rhizobium sp. | reverse complement strand
GGCAGCTTCGCCAGCGCCTCCAGGATGCCCATGTCGCGCTTGAAGACCTCGGGCTGCGCCTGCTTGTTGAGGCCGGCGAGCTCGATCAGCGCCTGGTCGCGGTCCGGGTGGTCGAACTGGATCGCCGCGCCGCCCTTGGTGATGTCCTCGTCGTCGTAGGAGAAGTGGACCTTGGTCTTGATCGCGCGGGTCAGCACGCGGCCCGGTGGCTGCTTCTCGCGCGCCTGGGTCGGGTCGACGACCTTGATGATGACGGCCTTGTTGAGGCCGATGCAGGAGAACAGGTGCTTCGGCTGGGTGCCGTCCTTCAGCGCCGCCCGGTCGATAGCCTGCGTGACCTTGTGGCAGTTGTAGACCTTGGCCGAGCCCGACTGGATGGTGAAGCGGAAGTATTTCTCGCGCATGAAAGCGTCAGCTCTGGATCAGCATCTCTGCCAGCAGGAGGATATCCTCCTCCATCTGCTGCTTCACGCTGCGGTAAAGGTCGCGGATCGAGATGATGCCGTAAAGCTGGCCTTCGTCGATCACCGGAAGGTGGCGGTAGCCGCGCTCGGCCATGAGGTCGAGGGCGGTCTGCACCGACTCGGTCGGCTGGATGGTGTCAGGGTCCCGAGTCATCACCTCGCCGACGGCGGTCTTTTTCGGGTCGACGCCCTTGGCGATGACGCGCACCAGCGCGTCTCGCTCGGTGAAGATGCCGGCGAGCTTGCCCTTCTCGACGACCAGGATGGCGCCGATGCGGCGCGTCGCCATCAGCTCCGACACCTCGGCGACGGACACTTTCGAGGTGACCGTCGCCAAGTCCTGCGGCGACTTGATCACGTCGGGAACGATCTTGCGGTCGGTCGGCAGCATCAGAAGAACAGCTTCTGGAGGTCGATCGAGGACTCGTTCCCGAGCTTGTCGTAGTTCTCCTTGAGCCAGATGTCGGCGGTCCGGGTGCCGAGGTCGAACAGCAGCTCGATGAAGTCCCGATGGACGTTGAACTTGGATGACGCGCCGTAGTTCGACATCTCCTTCTCGGCCTGCACCATGTGGAAGAAGATGCGGCGGAGATGCGAACGCCCGGTCAGCCGGTGCTGCTCCAGCATCTGGGTCACGAAGGCGATGGTGCGCATCTCGCGCATCATCGTCGCGTTGAAGCTGATCGAGTTCATGCGGTCGACGATGCCGCGCGCGGTCTGCGGCACCTCGTCGATGCGGATCGGGTTGATCTCGACCAGCATGATGTCGTTGGCCTTGCACTGGTAGAGCAGCGGGAACATGGCGGGATTGCCCATGAAGCCGCCGTCCCAGTAGTGCTCGCCCTCGATCTCGACCGCCTGGAACAGGTGCGGCAGGCAGGCCGACGCCAGCAGCACGTCGGCCGAGATCTCCTGGATCGGGAAGACGCGGATCTTGCCGGTGCGCACGTTGGTGGTCGAGATGAACAGCCGGACGTGCTTGACCTTGCGCAGCGTGTCGAAGTCGATCAGGTCGCTGATCAGCTCGCGCACCGGGTGGTAGCCGGTCGGGTTCAGCTGGTAGGGCGACAGCATGCGGGTGATGAAGTCGAAGGCCTGGTACGCCGGCGAGTAGTCGAGGTTGTGGTTGCCGGTCCAGCGGTCGAGGACCGAGGGCTGGAACGGGGAGTAGCGGCTGAACTCGCTGGTCCGCTCCCAGAACTCGCGCAGGATCCGGCGGGCGCCTTCGCGGCCCGCATGCATCATGCCGTAGGCGAGCAGCGCGCCGTTCATCGCGCCGGCCGAGGTGCCGCTGATGCCTTCAATGAAGATGCGCTTGTCGGCAAGAAGGCGGTCGAGCACGCCCCAGGTGAAGGCGCCGTGGGCGCCGCCGCCCTGGAGGGCAAGATTGATGACGCGGTAGTCGGAAGGCGGCGGCCTGTCCGCGTTCCACGGCTCCGCGCCCGATACCGCCGGCTTCGCCCCTGCGGATTTAGACTTGGTCATCCGGGCTCGATCTCCACCCGGCGCAACTTACGCCTAGATCGCTAAAATGAGCAATAAAATTACGGGATTAGGCGGAACTGCAGAAGCAGGGTCCGCTGCAGCGTGACGCGGTTGTCGTCCGAGATCAGGTAGACATAGGTGCCGCCGTCCGGCGCCGGCTCGACCGCGAGTCCCTCGAAATTGTCGGAGATGAGCGGCGGCGCGATCTCGGCGACGTCGCGCCCGTCGAGGATCGCGTCCGGGCGGATCGAGGCCGCCGGGATCCGCACTAGCCGCGAGGCGAAGCCGCCGAGCAGGTTGAAGGCGCGTTCCAAGACCAGGAGATCGCCGTTGGGAAGCGCCTTGCCGTCGACCGGCCGGTAGTCGCCGCGACGACGGTAGTTTGCGTCCCGCCAGGTGCCGCCGGCACCGATCCAGGCCTTGAGCACGCCCGGAGAGCGCTCCTCGGTTTCGCTGACCAGGATCAGGCGTCCATCGGGAAGGCGGGCTGCGGTCTCGATGCCGCCATTGGGCTCCTGGCGCGAGAGGTCGGGCGGGCCGACCTGCGGCTCGGCGCGCGACCGCCATGGCTCCGACCCGGCATAGCGGGCGATACGGTGGACCTGCTCGAAGGCGATGAGGAAGCTTCCGTCGGCAAGCTTCTCCAGCGCCTCGGCATCTCCGGCACGCTTGACCGTGAAAGGGTTGCCGTTGCGATCGAGGATCGGGAAGAGCTGCGGCTCGGCGAGGCCGCGGAGCCTGCCGGCCTCGTCGCGGACGAGCGTCGCGACCAGCCAGTGGCCGAGGTCGGAGACCGAGACCATGCGCTTGCCGTCGTCGTCGATCACGAGCCCGGAATAGCCGCCGAAGCGCGAATGCCGGCTCGAAAGCTCGAGTCCGGAAACGAACTCGAGCTGGCCGGTGCGCACGACCTTCGGATCGCGCGGATGGAGATCGACCGGCTTGGTGGTCAGCCGAAGCGGCTCCGCCGCCGCCGGGACCGCCAGGAGCAGGGCGACGACGAGAACGCGCCAGAGGGTCAGGAGCCGGCTCCGGCGACCTGGCGCCTCACCCGCTCGGCCAGCCGCTTCATCGCGCGGTCGTGGATGCCGAGCTGGTCGAGATGCTCGACCGTGTTGAGTAGGTAGTCGCGGCAGGGACCTATGCGGCCGGCGGCGCGCGCGATCACGTCGGCGGCCTTCTCCTCCGACATCTTCTCGGCGTAGCGCTCATGCTCGCGGTTGATGGTGAAGGCGATCGCGTGCACGTCGCCTTCCTCGGTCGTGGCACGAACCCAGGTCGGCACATAGGCGTTGGAGACCATCTCGCGCCGCCACAGCACGTCGAGCTCGCTCTCGACCAATTCGGGCGCGATGCGGAGCACGACGCCGCGGCAGGAGCCGCCGCGGTCGAGACCGAGCATCAGGCCGGGACAATCCGGGGAGCCGCGGCCGAGCGTGGTCCACAGGCAGAAGCGCCGGTGATGGCCGTGGATCGTGCCGATGCGGCGCTCGACGAAGTGGAAGGCCGGATTCCAGATCAGCGAGCCGTAGCCGAAGACCCAGATGTCCTTCGAGGGCGCCGAGGCGAGCGTCTCGCGGCGCGACTGCACCAGCTCCTCCTCGGTCAGCACCTTCATCGTGTGACCGGCTTCCCGGGCCATCTTCTGCACCCAGCCCGACTGGATCTGCTCGCGCGTCAGGCTCATCAGATCGAGCCGATCCCGGGGAGCTTGATCGTCGGCGGAAAGGCGGAGAGCCCGACCGTCAACCCGAGCAGGTTGAGTTCGAGCCCTTCCTTCATCGCGACGGTGAAGCCTGCGAGCCCGAACAGCGAGAGCTGGAGTCCCGTGCCGCTCGGCGCCGCGCCGAACGGCATGCCGCCGGCGATGAAGTCCTTGCCGATCGCGGTCGGCGGCAGCGCCAGGCCCAGCTCCGGCACCTCGCGCGCGACGAAGGCGGTGAAGGTGTTGCTGTTGGGGCCGGGCCAGGTGACGTAGCTGTTGGGATAGGGATAGGCCTCGACCGCCGCCTTCACCTTCTCGATGATCGCATCTACTCCCTCGCCGCGGAGATCGACCAGAAGCTCGGGATGTGCGCCGAACCAGTAATTGTCGGGGCCGGTGCGGTCGACGCGGACCGCCGGCGCGCCGTTTCCGACCCCCCAGCCCATGACCTCGTAACGCGTGTAGCGGTCGGCGCCGGCGGGCTTCACCACGATCCAGGTGTGGACTGCGAGCGGTCGGCGCCAGCCCACGGCGCGGGCGGCATAGGCCTGGATCACGGCTTCCTTGGTCGTCGCGGGATCGGGCGCCTGGCCCGAGGAGTCGCGGCGCGCGGCGTACCACGGCACGTCGGCCGGCCGCTCGGACTGGCCGGCGGCGAACGCGATCGGCAGCACGAAGATGAGCGCCAGCGCGACGAGGAGGACCTTCATCGAGAGCAAAGATAGCATGGGATCTTGGCCATTCGGGAAGGGGACGATAGGGCCCGATCTGGCTATAAATATGGCAATAAGCCAGGGGGAAGATACCTAACCGATGTACAAGCTGTTCTATTCGCCGGGCTCGGCAGCGATGGCTCCGCATGCGCTGCTGGAGGAACTCGGCCAGCCGTTCGAACTCGTGAAGGTCGACACCAAGTCGGGCGAGCACCGGAAGCCCGAATACCTGAAGCTCAACCCGAATGGCCGGGTGCCGACCCTGATCGACGGCGACCAGGTCATCTACGAGACCGCGGCGATCATGCTGCACCTGGCCGACAAGCACCCGGGCTCTGGCCTGGCCCCTGCGGTCGGAACGCCCGAGCGCGCGGTCTACTATCAATGGCTCGTCTACATGACCAACACGGTGCAGGAAGCCTACATCGAGTACTACCACCCCGATTACTACGCCAAGACCGAGGCCGGCCGGGCCGAGGTCAAGGCGGTGTCGGAGGAGCGCCTTCAGCCGATGTTCGCCATCCTTGACAAGGCGCTGGAGAAGGGGCCGTTCCTGCTGGGAGCCAAGTTCAGCGCCGCCGACATCTTCCTGATGATGATGGCGCGCTGGAGCCGCAACATGAAGAAGCCGGCGGCGACATACCCGAACATCAAGCGCTGCGTCGACGCGGTGATGGCCCGGCCCGCGACCCAGCGGATGATGACGGCGCAGGGGTTGTCTTAAAGCAGCAGCGAGTTCTGCATCTCACCCCCACCCCAACCGTCTCTCATCAAGGGGGAGGGCTTAGGAGGGAAGGCGGAGGAGACTGAGGGGGATCAGCGCACTCTGGTATCCCCTCCCCCCGAAGTGGGGGAGGGTCAGGGTGGGGGGCTGGATGTGCGCCACTCGCTCTGCACGCTCTCATCCATCTCAGTGCTTTCGCGCTCGCTTCGTATCGCTGCCGCTGCAGCTGGCGCCAACCGCGCCAACGCCCACACCGCCGCGCCCCTTACCACCGGCGCCGCGTCGTCGAGCAACCGCTGGGCGACAGGGGCAAGCGACGCCTTCCTGCTGTTGCCGATCGCGATCAGCACGTTGCGCACGAAGCGGTCGCGGCCGAGGCGC
>CAZZLX010000278.1:0-5490 GCA_964655235.1 uncultured Rhizobium sp. | reverse complement strand
CTCACGCCGACCGGGTTGGTCGCGAGATACGCCAGGAACGCGGCGCTGGGGGCGCTCAGCTCGAACTTGACCGTGTACGGATCGACCACGGTGACCGCCTTGATCACCGAGTAGATCGCGGCGTTGGGGCTGGCGCTCTTCGGGTCGGCGATGCGCTCGAAGGTCCACTTCACGTCCTCGGCCGAGAACGGCTGGCCGTTGTGGAACTTCACGCCCTGGCGGAGATGGAAGATGTAGGTGGTCTCGTTCGGCTGCTCGAAGCGCGTGGCGAGGTCCGGCTCCGGCTTCATCTCGGCGCTCCAGCGGAGCAGGCCGGTGTAGAGCAGGGCGGTGAAGTCGTAGGAGGAGAAGGCGGTCAGCGTCACCGGATCGAAGCCGATCGGGTCGGCATCGGCGCCGATGGTGAGCGTGCCGCCCTTCTTCGGCGTGCCCTGGGCGAGGGCGAACGGGCTGACGGCCAGAGCGCCGCCGGCGATGGCGAGCTGGAGCAGGCTGCGCCGGGCCATCGGATGGCTGGCGAGGGCCGCGAGCGCGGCGTCCATGGACTTGTTGTCGGACATGGCGAGTGTTCCCCTGATCTCGAAAGCGGAGGCCCACCTTAGCGGCCGCGCGCGGCCGGGCAATAGCGAGCGGCCGAATATGAAACCCAGGTTTCGCCGCCGCACGGTGGCGCTAGGAAACCCGCCGGATCGTGCGGCACGCTGCGGCTCTTCCAAGAGGGCTTAACCGATATGATCCGCATCGCCACCGCCGGCTTCATGCACGAGTCGAATACCTTCTCGACGGTGCCGGCGAGCCTGGACAAGTTCCGCCGCGCCGGCATCCTCGTTGGTGACGATCTCCGCAAGGAATACGCCGAGTCGAAGGCGACGCTCTCCGGCTTCTTCGCCGTCGCCGACGCCGATCCCGAGGTCGAGCTCGTGCCGCTGTTCTTCGCGCGGCTGACGCCGATGGCGGCGATCACCGACGAGGCGATCCGCTTCTTCCTCGACCGCATCATCTCGGAGCTCAAGGAGAAGGGGCCCTGGGACGCGGTGCTGCTGCCCCAGCACGGTGCCGCGGTCTCCGAAACCTGGCCGGACGCCGACGGCGAGCTGATACGCCGCGTGCGCGAGACCGTGGGGCCGAAGGTGCCGATCGGCGTCGCCCTCGACATGCACGCGAACATCTCGCGCCAGATGATCGAGAACGCCGACATCACCACCGTCTACCAGACCAACCCGCATATCGACACCAAGGAGCAGGCGATCCTTTGCGCCAACCTCGTGCTCGACATGGTGCGCGGCAGGATCAAGCCGACGACGGCGCTGGAGACGCCGCCGCTGCTGGTCAACATCCTGAACCAGGGCACCGCCGACAAGCCGATGTCGGATCTGATCCGCCTCGCCGACGAGCAGCGCAAGCGTCCCGGCGTGCTCTCGGTCAGCGTCGTCGAGGGCTATCCCTATGCCGACGTCGAAGAGATGGGCATGTCGTTCATCGCCGTCACCGACAACAACCAGGCGCTCGCCGACGAGATCGCGAAGACGCTGTCGGATGCGGCGTGGTCGATGCGGAAAGAGCTCAACACCGGCGGCACGCCGGTCGACGAGGCGCTGATCCGCGCGCGGGCGGCGAACGTGAACCCGGTCGTGCTCTTCGACGTCGGCGACAATGTCGGCGGCGGCAGCCCGGCCGACTCGACGCTGGTGCTGCACGCGGCGCGACGCCTCAAGGTGCCGGGCGTGCTGCAGGCGCTGTGCGATCCCGAAGGCGTGAAGGCCTGCCAGGCGGCCGGCGTCGGCGGCCGCGTCGATCTCGCCGTCGGCGGCAAGATCGACGGCCGCCATGGCACGCCGTTCCCGATCAAGGGCAAGGTCACGGCGCTGACCGACGGCCGCTACGAGGAAACCGGCCCGGTCCACGGCGGCTTCCGTTTCTTCAACGACGGGCCGAGTGCGGCAATCGCCACCGACGACGGCTGGAACATCGTGCTGACGACCTACGGCGCCGGCTCGTCGAGCCTGCAGCAGTTCCGTTCGCTCGGCATCGAGCCCAAGGACCAGAAGGTCATCATCGCCAAGGGCGTGCATTCGCCGAGGCCCGCGATGGAGCCGATCGCGAAGGAGATGATCTGGATGGGGACGCCCGGCGTCACCACCGCGGATCTCACCACCTTCACCTACAAGAACCGGCGCGTGCCGATCTACCCGCTGGAGCGCGAGCCGGGCTGGTGAGCCCGGCTCGGCATCTGCGTTAGGCGGCGACCGCGAAGGGTGCGCGTGTGCCGATCTGGGCGCGGGCAGAGGCGAGGCCCTTGGCGGCCGCTTCCGGCCCGATCGCCTGACCCTCGACGTGGATGAAGCTCACGTCGTCGAGGCCGACGAAGCCCAGCACGCCGCGGAGATAGGGCTCCTGGAAGTCGAGCGCCTTGGCCGGGCTCTCGCCGGTGTAGTACCCCCCGCGGCTGACGACGATGTGGACCTTCTTGCCCTTGAGCAGGCCTTCCGGCCCGTTCGCGGTGTACCGGAAGGTGCGGCCCCCGCGCGCGATGTGGTCGATCCACGCCTTCAGGGTCGAGGGGATCGAGAAATTGTACATGGGCGCCGCGATCACGATCGTGTCGGCGGCCTCGACCTCCTCGATCAGGCGGTCGGCGAATGCGACCGATCCTGCTTCTGACGCCGAGCGCTGATCCGCCGGCTTGGCGAAGGCGCCGAGCAACTCGAGCGACAGGTGGGGCATCGAGTCCGGCTGCAAGTGGCGCTCGGTGATGCGAAGCCCCGGATTCTCCGTCTGCATCGCCTGGACGAGCTCGCCCGCGATCCTGCGCGAGGTTGACGCGTCGGACATGAGGCTCGAGCTGACGAAAAGCACGTTCTGCATCTGACTTCTCCTTGGGGCACCGGTCCCGGCCGGTGCGCGTGCCCCAAAGATGGCCCGGACCATCCATCGGAAGAACCGGCCAAATTGTGAGAGGATGAATCAGAATATATGATATATGGCCTGAATGCTCGATCGCCTGACCCTGGACCAGTTGCGCACGCTCATCGTCGTCGCCGAGACCGGCAGCTTCTCGGCCGCCGGCCGCAGCCTGCGCCGGGTGCAGTCCGCGGTCAGCCAGACCATCCAGGCGCTCGAGGCGACGCTGGGCCTCGCGCTTTTCGACCGCTCCACCAAGAGCCCGACCTTGACCGAGGCCGGCCGGTCGCTGCTCGAGGATGCGCGCCGCCTCGTCGAGGGTGCCGATGCGCTGAGGGCGCGGGCGGAGAGCATCGCTTCCGACATCGAGCCGGAGCTCGCGCTCGCGGTCGAGGCGATGTTCCCGAACGCGGTGCTGCTGGAGAGCCTCAAGGTCCTGACCCGCGCGTTCCCCGACCTGCCGGTGACCGTGTTCACGGAGGCGCTCGGCGGCGGCGAGCAGCGCCTGCGCGACGGGGCGGCACGGCTCGCCCTCTATCCGCCCCGCACGCTGGCGAACGACCAGGACTTCGTCAGCGAGTTCTTCGCCGCGATACCGATGGTGCCGGTAGTGGCGTCCGGTCATTCGCTGGCGCGGGCCAGGGAGCCGATCGACCGCCGCGTGCTCGAGGATCAGGTCCAGCTCGTGCTGACCGACCGCACCCAGATCACGGCGCGATTCTCCGCCGGCGTGATCAGCCGGCGCGTCTGGCGCTTCGCCGATCTCAGCACACGGCTCGACTACCTGCTCGCCGGCTTCGGCTGGTGCAACATGCCGGCGCACATGGTCGAGCCGCACATCGCGGCGGGCCGGCTCAGGCGCCTGCGCCTGGTCGAGAACGACAGCTGGAGCATGCCGATCCATCTGGTCCACCCGCGCCACCGGCCGCCGGGGAAGGCCGGCCGTATGCTGATCGCGGATCTCCGCGAGCGGCTGGTCGAATGCGGCGCCGGCTCCGTTCCGGCTGCGGGGCCGTTGCCGATGGAGCCTGAGCGGAAGGACGGAAAGCGGCCGCATCGCAGGTCTGGATAACGCGCCTCATCTGTGGGATGCGTGTCGCGGCGCGAAGGAGCATGGGCATGAAGGCGGTCGTCCTCACCGAACATGGCGGCAACGACAAGTTCGTGTTCGATGCCAACTATCCCGATCCGCGCCCGGAGGCGGGCGATGCGGTGCTTCGGGTGCGCGCCTGCACGCTCAACTACCACGACATCTTCACGCGCAACGGCATGCCCGGCATCAAGGTGCCGCTGCCGATCGTGATCGGCATCGACCTAGCCGGCGAGATCGTCGAGTGCGGGCGCGAGGTCGCGGGATTCAAGGTCGGCGACCGCGTCGTCGTCGACCCCATCGACCGCGTGAAGGGCGGCCTCATGGGCGAGATGTTCGACGGCGGCTTCGCCGAGTATGTGCGCGTGCCCGCCCACATGCTGGTGAAGCTCGACGGCGCGATCTCCTTCGCCGAGGCGGCGGCGATACCCTGCGCCTATGGCACCGCGCACCGCATGACGATCACGCGCGGCAAGATCCGGCCGGGCGAGAAGGTGCTGGTGCTCGGCGCCTCGGGCGGCGTCGGATCCTGCTGCGTCCAACTCGCCAAGGCGGCGGGCGCCACGGTGATCGCCGCCGCCTCCAGCCAGGCGAAGCTCGACAAGCTGGCCGCGCTCGGCGCCGATATCGGCCTCAACTACGCGGAAGGCGACTGGGTCAGGGAGTGCCAGCAGCGCTTCGGCCGTGCCCGCGTCGGCCCGCGCGACCAGGGTGGCATCGACGTGGTGATCAACTTCACCGGCGGCGACACCTGGACCAAGTCGCTGCGCGTCATGCGCCGCGACGGACGCATGCTCACTTGCGGCGCCACCGCCGGCTACGATCCCAAGGAGGACATCCGCTTCATCTGGACCTTCGAGCTCAACATTACGGGCTCGAACGGATGGGGGCGGGAGGACGTGGAGGCGCTGCTGGCGATGGCGCGCGACGGCAGGCTCAAGCCCGAGCTGCACCACGAGCGCTTCCCGCTCGAGCGCGCCGCGAACGCGATGGCTGCGCTCGAAAGCCGCGCCTTCTTCGGGAAGATCGTGATCGAGCCCTAGCTCAGGACGTCAGGCGCGCGAGGAAGCGCTCCAGCGCGCCGCGCCAGGCGATCCATGCGTTGTCGACCCGCACCAGGCGGAAGCCGAGATTCTCTGGCGGCGTGCCGACGGCGCAGCCGCCGCTGCGCGGATCGCGGATGAAGTCGGTCATGTAGCTGCGGTGACGGCCCTCGACGACGCGCACGCCGCAGTTGACGGTCTCCGCCTCGGTGTCGAGCGCAAGCCGACGATAGCAGGTGCTGGTCCATTCCCAGACGTTGCCGGCGAGATCGACGACGCCGTTCTCGTTGGCGCCGAAATGCCCTTGCGGCTGCGCGCCCGGATCGGCCGCCGCGCGCCTCGCCGACTCCTGCTCGTAGCGCGCGAGCCAGAGGCGCGAGGGATCGGCGCTCGGGGCGGCCGCGATCCGCTCGTCGTTGAAGCGGCTGCCGGCGGCGGCGACCCATTCGGCGTCGG
>CAZZLX010000277.1:0-5506 GCA_964655235.1 uncultured Rhizobium sp. | reverse complement strand
TCGTTCCGAAGGGCGCAGTGTATCTCACCACCGTCGGCTACGGCACCGGCGCGCTGCTCGGGCGCGGCATCAGGAAGGTTCGTGCCGTGCACTGGCTCGAAGAGCTCGGCATCGCCCAGGCGATGTGGGTGTTCGAGGTCGAGAATTTCGGGCCGTTCCTCGTCGACGGCGACCTCAAGGGCAACAGCCTCTTCGAGATCGAGAACCGCAAGGTCAACGAGAAGCTGGCCGATGCCTATGCCGGATTGAAGGAGCCCGCGCTCCGCCGCTACGGCGAGACCACGTCCCGCAAGGACGAGGTCATCTAAAGTCATCTTGCCCATCTCGAATTCACAAGGCAGGCTCCTCCTCAGGGAGGAGGAGTAAAGGACCTACGCTGATGAATATCGGCGCCGCTGCAGAACGCTCGGGCATGCCGCCCAAGACCATCCGCTACTACGAGTCCGTCGGCTTGATACAGCCGGCGGAGCGACGCGGCAACGGCTACAGGGACTACTCCGACAAGGACGTAGCGACGTTGCGCTTCGTCCATCGTGCGCGTGGGCTCGGCTTCACGATCGAGGAATGCCGGGAGCTGCTCGCGCTCTACCGCGATCGCGAGCGGGCGTCGGGAGAGGTGAAGAAGATCGCCCTCGACCGTGTCGCCACCATTGACGGCAAGATCGCCGAGCTGCAGGGCATGCGCTCGGCGCTGATGATGCTCGCCCACCGCTGCCACGGCGACGATCGGCCCGACTGTCCGATCCTCGAGGATCTGGCGAACGCGGCCGACCACGTCCACCACGGCGACTGACGATCGGTACCCTCCCCCGGCGGCACCGGGAGAGGGATTCCGATCCAGCTCACTTCTTCTCGACGTTCCAGAAGACGAACTCGCTGGCGTTCACCACGCCGGTGACGTTGTCGCGCCAGGCCTTCGGCGCCAGGAACTGGCCCGTCACCACATACGGCATGCTCTGATAGAAGCGCTCCTGCAGCGAGTCCATCGCGGCCTTGCGCTCGGCCGGAGTCGCGGCGGCGAAGAAGCGGGACTTGCGCGCTTCGAGCTCCTGGTCGCAGGGCGCCGGCACGAAGGTGGAGGGATTGCAGGGCGCGCGGAGCTGGGTCGCGGTCAGCGGGCTGCCGACGACGCGGGCCGGCGCCCAGCTCGGGTGCATGTGCCAGCCGGGCGAGCCAGGGCCAGGCTTGTCGCCGCGGGCAGATCGGGTCACGACCGCGCTCCAGTCGTTGGCTTGGAGGTCGACGTTGATGCCAGCCTCGCGCATGAGCTGGCCCATCACCACCGCCATCTGGTGGAGGATGTGCTGGTCGGTCGGGTCCATGAGGACGATCGGCTCGTTGGCGTAGCCGGCCTTCTTCAGGAGATCTTTGGCCTTGGCGACGTCGGCCTTGGCGAAGGGGGCGGCGCCGGCCGTGCTCTCGTTGGGCGAGCCGCAGGCCATGATCGAGACGCAGGGCTTCTCATACGCCGGGTCGCCGATGGTTGCCGTCAGGAACTGCGCCTGGTCGACGATGTGGGCGAGCGCCTGGCGTATCTCGGGCTTGTCGAGCGGCGCCGCCTGGGCGTTCAGCATGAAGAAGCCCTGGCTGCCCATCTGGTCCATGACCTGGACCTTGATGTTCGGGGCCTTCTTCAGCAGCGGCAGCAGGTCGACCGGCGGGATCTCGATGACGTCGACCTCGCCCCGGATCAGCGCCTGCACCTGGGTGTTCGGGTCGGGGATGTAGATCCACTCGATGCGGTCGAGCTTGGCGGTCTTGCCGCCCCAGAACCCGTCCGGCGCCTCCGAGCGCGGCTTGTAGTTCGCGTTCTTCTTGTAGACGGCCTTCGAGCCCGGGACCCATTCCTCGGAAACGAAGGAGAAGGGGCCGGAGCCCACGACTTCCTTGAACTGGATCTGCTGGAAGGGATCGGCGGCGGCGTCCTGGGCGCGCAGCACGAAGGTCGGCTGGATCGCATCCGACAGCGTCTCCAGCACCAGGCCGAAGCGCTCCTTGAAGGTGATCTCGAAGGTCTTGTCGTCCTTCGCGGTGATCGCCGCCATGCGGGCGCGCATCGTCGTGCCGCTCGCCTTCCGCTTCGACCAGCGCTCGAGCGAGGCGGCCGCGTCCTTGGCGGTGATCGGCGTGCCGTCGGAGAAGGTCATGCCCGGACGCATGTTGAAGGTCCAGGTGAGGCCGTCGGCGCTCGCGGTCCAGGACTCCACCGCCTGCGGCTTCGGCTCGTTCTTGGAGTCGTAGGAGAACAGCGGCTCGTAGACGAGATAGCCG
This sequence comes from uncultured Rhizobium sp., assembly GCA_964655235.1. Classification (GTDB taxonomy): domain Bacteria; phylum Pseudomonadota; class Alphaproteobacteria; order SHVZ01; family SHVZ01; genus SHVZ01. The sequence continues at coordinate 3,235 of CAZZLX010000277.1, read as the reverse complement.
TGGTTGCGGGTGATTGCCGCCGTCGTCCACGCGGTGTCGAGGATGCGGAGATCGGCCTGCGGCACGAACTTGAGCGTGGTCTGCGCGTAAACAGGCGCGGCGAATGCGAGCGCCATGGCGGCGGTCGCGAGCAGTGTCTTCCTCATGCGGTCCTCCCTTGTCCTGCTGCTTGATAGATCTTGTCGATGAGCTCGGCGGCGCGGGCGCAATCCTCGACGTCGGCCGCCGGCGGCAGCCCGGCCTCGAGCCGCCGCAACGTGTCCACGGTTAGGTCATGATAGCCTGGCGGCGGGACGTCGGTGATTTCGAGCGTTCCGTCGGCGAGCCTGACTTCCAGCTTGCCGCGTGTCTCGCGCAGATAGGCGCCGGTCGCGGCGATCCGCCATTCCATGTCGCCGCCGCCGGCCGCGTACGAATAGCCGGCCTCGACGGTGACGACAGGGCCGCCGTCGACCGCGATCATCGCGGTCGCGAACTCCTCGACCGGCAGCCTGTAGGCGTGGCTCGTGATCGCGGCGCCGCGCACCTTGGCATTGGGTCCGAGCAGCGAAAGCGCCGCATCGGCACCATGAAATCCCAGGTTCCGCATCGAGCCGCCGCCCGAGATCGCCGGATCGAGCATCCAGCCTACCGCCCAGTCCCGATAGCGTCCGGGCGGGCCGTTCACGGTGCGGAAATGTCCGTGCATCACGGTGCCGAGCTTGCCGGCCTGCTTGAGCTCGTCGAGGCGCTTCCAGATCGCGAGCCCGCGGTTGCCGAGCGCCGAGGCGGCGAAGACCTTCGTCTTCTTGGCGGCCTCGGCGACGGCCCGCGCACGTGTGCCGTCGAGGCCCATCGGCTTCTCGATCAGGAACGGCAGGCGCCGGTCGAGCACGGGCTTCAGCTCGTCCATGGCGCGGTCGTGACGCGGCAGCACGAAAACGAGCTCCGGCTTGATGCGGTCGAGCATCGCGCCGGCGTCTGTATCGAATGGCAGCTTCAGCTTCTCGGCCGCGGCCTTGCCGGCGCCGGCATCGAGGTCGGACGTGCCGAGCACCGGCGAGCCGATCTGGCTCAGGGCATCCGCGTACATCTGCGCATGCCAATGGGCGACGCCGACGATCACCGTACGCATGCGCTTCCGTTTCCCCCGCAAATGCGTCGCGCTTGGCAGCGCGTTGATTTGCGACATACTATCGACGCCACCGAATTTCGTAAAGGAAACCAAGGCGATGAAGCTCGTCCGTTACGGCGCCAAGGGCGCCGAGAAGCCCGGTCTCGTGGATGCCGACGGCAAGCTCCGCGACCTCTCCGCTCATGTTCCCGACATTGCCGGCGACGCGCTGACGCCGCAGGGCCTGGCGCGTCTCAAGGCGGTCGATCCGAAGAGCCTGCCGCTGGTTTCCGGCAATCCGCGGCTTGGCGCCCCGATCGGCAGCATCGGCAAGTTCATCTGCATCGGCGCCAACTATCGCGATCACATCGCCGAGAGCACGAACCCGATCCCGGTCCCGGCCGAGCCCATCGTCTTCAACAAATGGGACACCTCGATCGGCGGCCCCAACGACCCGATCACGATCCCCAAAGGTTCCCAGAAGACCGACTGGGAGGCCGAGCTCGCCGTCGTCATCGGTCGCACGGCTAAGCACGTGTCCAAGGAGAGTGCCCTCGACTACGTCGCCGGCTACACGATCTGCAATGACGTCTCCGAGCGTGAGTGGCAGCACAAGCGCATGGGCCAGTGGCAGAAAGGCAAGGCCTGCGACGGCTTCGGCCCGCTCGGGCCCTGGCTCGTCACCACCGACGAGATCAAGGATCCGCAGACCTTGCCGATCTGGCTCGAGGTCAACGGGCACCGCTATCAGAACGGCAACACGAAGGACATGATCTTCGACTGCGCCTTCCTGATCAGCTACCTCAGCGACTTCTTCACGCTGCAGCCGGGCGACGTGATCGCGACCGGCACGCCCGCCGGCGTCGGCGGCGCGATCAAGCCGAACCCTGTGTTCCTGAAGCCCGGCGATGTTGTGACCGTCGGCATCGGCGGCCTCAGCAAGCAGGTGACGGAGTTCGTGGCGTACAAGGGGTGACGGACCTCCTCACAGCCGCGATCATCGGCCTTGGCAAGGCGGGATCGCGGTTCGACGAGGAGCCCGGGCGGACGGCACCGTGGAGTCATGCCGGGGCCTATCTCGCCCTCGACGATCGCTATCGCATCGTTGGCGCCGCCGATCCGGATGCGGGCAACGCCAATCGCTTCCGTCAGCGCTGCCCCGACGCGCCGGTTCACCCGGACGCCACGTCACTGCTGGCGACGGTAAAACCCGACGTCGTCAGCATCTGCACGCCGGCCAGCCGCCACCGCGCCGATCTCGAGGCGGCGCTCGCCTGCCCGTCGGTCAAGGCGGTGTGGTGCGAGAAGCCGCTCTCGACCTCTTATGCCGATGCGGAGGCGATGGTGAACGCGGCTGCCGCCCGCGGCGTGCCGCTGCTGGTCACTTATAATCGCCGCTGGCTGCCGCTGTGGCGGCGCGTGCGCGAGCTCATCGAGCTGGGCGCGATCGGCGATCTCGTCTGCCTGCGCGTCGCCGCGCCGAACCGGATCTACTCGATCGGCAGCCATGCGCTCGACCTCATGCGCTATCTCGCCGGCGAGCCGAGGCGCATTGCGGCACTCTCCCTGCCGCAGCTGGTCGAGACCAACGAGCCGGCGGCTGCGGCGCTGCTGGACTTTCCCTCCGGTGCGTACGGCATCCTGCAGGTGACGGGATTCCGCGCGCAGCTCGTGATCGAGGCGGAGGTCATCGGCCGCAAGGGCCGCCTTTCGATCCGCGAGGATTCGAGCCGGCTCACGATCGAACGCTTCGGCAAGCACCCGGAATACGAGGGCTACCAGAGGCTCGCGGCGGCGGGCGAGGGCCGCTACGCCTCGATGGCGCAGGTCTCGGTCTTCGTCGAGGCCGCGGCTGAGCTTGCGACGCTGGCGCGCGATCCGAAGGCACCCTGCACGTCCGACGGCGCCAGCGCGCTCAAGACCCAGAAGCTGATCGACAGCGTGGTCGCGGCCGCGGGCCATGCCTGAGCCGGTTACCGTCGGCGGCCAGCGCGCCACCTGGACCGACCAGGCGAATGCCTGGGACCGTTGGGCGGACCGCACCGAGAAGATGGCCGAGCGCTTCAACCAGCCGCTGGCAGATGCGGGCGGTGCCAAGCCCGGCGACCGCGTCCTCGATCTCGCCTCAGGCGTCGGCGAGCC
>CAZZLX010000276.1:0-5506 GCA_964655235.1 uncultured Rhizobium sp. | reverse complement strand
CGTCTACGGCGTCGAGACCCGCGTCGGCATGGACGAGGCCGGCACCCCCTGGGTCCAGGTCCGCGGCGCCAAGCGCTAACCCGGCCTGGGCGCCTCGACGCCGAGCTTCTCGCACCAGGCCTTCAGGCCCGGCAGGATCGTCGGATGAAGCACGACGCCCTTCGCCTGCTGCTCCGCCTTGCGCGCCAGGGCGCCGTCGCCCGGCACCCGCACCGGGCCGTCGCCGGGTTTCACCGACGTCGCGCGGCAGGAGTCCGCGAGCCAGCCGGTCTCGCGCCTGAACGGTTCTTCGCCGCCGAAGGCGCGCGGATCGATCACCTGCACGAACAGCGAAGCGCCCCATCCGCTGGGCGCATCGGCGCGGCCGTGCCCGCCGAGGCCCGAAGTCAGCGCCTCGATCATCAGCGCCATCGCGAAGCCCTTGTGGCCGGCATCCATGCCGCCGAGCGGCAGCAGCGCGCCGGACGGTTTCCTGAACATCACGCCGGGATCGTCGGTGGCATCGCCGTCCGGCCCCTTGAGCCAGGCGCCGGGCAGCCTCGCTCCCTGAGCGTTCAGGCGCCCGACCATGCCGTTGGTGGTGATCGAGGTCGACACGTCCATGATCACCGGTCCCGACGCGGTCGGCCAGCCGGCCGCCATCGGGTTCGGCGTGAAGCGCGGCTCCAGCCCGCCATGCGGCGCGACGCTCGCCACCGTCGGGTCGCTCGAATAGAGCAGACCGACCAGCCCCTGCTCGGCGATCGCAGGAAGATAGGCGGCGAGGCAGGCAATGTGGCCGGAGCGCCGCACCACCACCGTCCCGGTGCCCTGCGTCCTGGCGCGCTCCGCGGCCAAAGCGAAGGCACGGCGGACGACATAGGGCCCGAGCAGTCGCTGCCCCCCCGGTGCCGCCTCCCAGACCACGGCGGCCGGCTTGTCGGAGAGCACCTTCGGCGCTCCCGACTTCGCGTAACGGCCGGCTTCGAGCTCGGCTAGGTTCTGGCCCATGAGCGCCAAGCCATGGGTCGTGTGGCCCATCAGGTCGCCCTCGACCAGGACCTCGGCGGTGACGCGTGCCGGCTCGGCAGCGACGTCCGCCTTGGTCAGCAGCTCGTAGGCGAAGCGGACGAGGTCCTCGGCAGCGTAGCGCATCAGTAGGTCGAGCGTCCGCCGGTGATGTCGAAGACGGCACCGGTCGAGAACGAGCAGTCCTCGGACGAGAGCCACGTCACCATCGCCGCGATCTCGTCGACCTCGACGAAGCGACCCATCGGGATGCGCGAGAGCATGTAATCGATGTGCTCCTGCTTCATCTGCTTGAAGATGTCGGTCTTGGCCGCCGCCGGGGTCACGCAGTTCACCAGCACGCCGTTCTGCGCCAGCTCTTTGCCGAGCGACTTGGTCAGCGCGATCAGGCCGGCCTTTGACGCCGAATAGTGGGACGCGTTCGGGTTGCCTTCCTTGCCGGCGACCGAGGCGATGTTGACGATGCGGCCGTACTTGCGCTGGACCATGCCTGGCACGACGCCGCGGGCGCAGAGATAGGGGCCGATCAGGTTCACATCGACGACCTGCTTCCAGACCTTCGGATCGAGCTCCCAGGTCTTGCCGTTGCCGCCGGTGATGCCGGCATTGTTGACCAGGATCGCTAGGGGACCCAGCGCCGCCTCGGTGCCCTTCACCGCCGCCTCGATCGAGGCGAGGTCGACCACGTCGACCTTCTGGATGTCGACCTTGCCCTTCTTCGAGAGCGCGGCCTTCGCCTCCTCCATCGCCTTCGGATCGACGTCCCACAGCGCCACCGAGGCGCCGGAGGCCAGGAAGCGCTCGGCAATGGCGTAGCCGATGCCGCGGGCGCCGCCGGTGATCGCCGCGACGCGGCCCTTCAAGTCGATCTGGTTCATGGATGGATCCTGGATGAGAGGGAAGGCCGTAGGATTTCCGAATAGCGGAGCCTGATCAAGACGTTCGCGCACGCGCCGAAAGGTGATCGATCCGCGTGGCCCAGGGCGATATCTTCCGGCCTGCAGGAGGGGCGATGCGAGGCAAGGTGGCAGGCTTGGCCGGGCTGGTCCTTTTGGGAACGGCCTGGGCCGCGGCGTCTACGGCGGCATCGGCGCAGACGAAGCCGGTCACGCTGCGCTTCAAGGCGATGGTCGGCAGCGAGCCCTTCGCCTGCGGCCGGAGCTACGACGGCATCGGCACGGCCAAGGCGTGGATCACGCCACAGGACTTCCGCTTCTATGTTTCCGAGGTCCAGCTCGTCGACCGTGCCGGCAAGACAGTGCCGGTCGAGTTCGCGCAGGACCGGAAGTGGCAGCACCGCGACGTAGCGCTCCTCGATTTCGAGGACAAGTCCGGCCCCTGCCTCAACGGCACCGCCGAGACCAACCTGATGGTGCGCGGCTCGGTCCCGGCCGACGACTATGCGGGCCTCCGCTTCACGCTCGGCGTGCCCTTCGGGCTCAATCACGAGGACGCGCTGCTGGCTTATTCGCCGTTGAACCTGAGCGGCCTCTTCTGGAGCTGGCTCGGCGGCTACAAGTTCCTCCGCCTCGATATGGCGGTCTCCAAGGGACCGGGCTTCGTCGTCCATCTGGGCTCGACCGCGTGCCAGCCCGCGGGGGGCATGGCGATGGGTGGTCATGCCGGCCACGGCCGCGCCGTCGGCGCCGCCACGCAGCGGCCGGCCAGATGCGACAACCCGAACCGTCCGACCGTGACCTTCGCCAGCTTCGATCCGGACAAGGACGTGATTGTCGCCGACATCGCGGCCCTGCTGGCGAAGACCGACGTCACCGTCAACCAGCCGGACACTGCGCTCGGCTGCCTCTCCGCGCCGGACGACAAGGACTGTACCGGCGTGATGGCGGCCTTCGGCCTGCCCTCCGGCGCGCAGAGCTTCTTCCGCCTCGACCGATGATCCGTCTCGTCGTCATTGCCGTGCTGCTGCTCGGCATCGGCGGCGCCCGCGCCGAGGACTATGTCTGGCGTATCCCGGAGTGGCTGCCGAAGCCGGCGGTGCCGCAGGGCAACGCGATGTCGATGGCGAAAGTCGAGCTCGGCCGGCACCTCTTTTACGAGAAGCGGCTCTCTCTCGACGGCACCTTCTCCTGCGCCAGCTGCCATCGCCAGTAACTCGCCTTCACCGACGGCAAGGCGCGTTCGGTCGGCGTCACCGGCGAGATCCATCCGCGGAGCGCGATGTCCTTGGCCAACGTCGCCTACAACCCGGTGCTGACCTGGGCCAACCCTCTCCTGAAGATGCTGGAGAACCAGGCCCTGGTGCCGATGTTCAACGAGCAGCCGGTCGAGATGGGCCTGACGGGCCGGGAGCCGGTCGTACTCGGGCTGCTGAATGCCGATCCGCTCTACCAGGAGCTGACGAAGGCCGCCTTTCCTGAAGATCCGAACCCCAATGTCACGATCCCCAAGATCGCGATGGCCATCGCCGCCTTCGAGCGCACCCTGATCTCCGCGAATGCGCCCTACGACCGCTATCGCTTCGGGCGCGACCAGAACGCGATCTCGGATGAGGCCAAGCGCGGCGAGACGCTTTTCTTCTCCGAGCGGTTCGAGTGCCACCACTGCCATGGCAGCCTCAACCTCAACGACAACGTGGTCCACGAGCGGACCCAGTTCCTCGAGATCGCCTTCCACAACACCGGGCTCTACAACATCGGCGGCACTGGTGACTACCCGCCGTTCAACGCCGGCGTCGCCGAGGTGACCGGCCGGCCCGAGCATGTCGGCCTGTTCCGGGCACCGACCCTCCGCAACGTGGCGCTGACCGCCCCCTACATGCACGACGGCAGCATCGCGACGCTGGAGGAGGTCATCGACCACTACGCCGCCGGCGGCCGCACCATCGCGTCCGGTCCCTATACGGGTGTCGGCTCCCGGCATCCGAACAAGGACCTGTTCGTGGCCGGGTTCAAGATCACCCCGGACGAACGCGCCGACCTGATCGCCTTCCTGCGCGCGCTCACCGACGAGGACTTCATCAAGGATCCGCGCTTCGCCGATCCCTTCGCTTCCGCCAAGAAGTAAGAACCAAGAGTCCCGGCCTATCGGAAGTAACGAGCAGCCGTCTCCCAAGTGATCGCTGTTCGGATACCGGTCGCGGGCAGCCTTTCACAACCGCGTTAACCATATGGATTAGGCGGGCTTTTTGTTGGGCAACCCGCACGGAGCCGGGTTTTCGGGTTGCAACCTTCGCCATCGCCTCGTAGGTATCCGATCGGCTAGGCTCGGGCTTAGCCGCGACCTACAGGCTGCGGACCGCATCGGATCGATGCCAGGCCCGGTCTTCCAGATCAGGATCGCTACAAATCAGGCCGGTCCCGTCTCAACGGATCGGCCCGGGAGGAATGTGTCGGATGCCTGCGCCTAAGAAGACTGCGTCCAAGAAGAGCCTGAAGCCCACGCGCGCCGAGGCCGAGGAAGCGATCCGCGTCCTGCTGCGCTGGACCGGCGACGATCCGAGCCGCGAAGGCCTCCACGACACCCCGGCCCGCGTCTGCCGCGCCTACGAAGCGTATGGCTCCGGCTATGGCGCCGACCCGGAAGAGATCCTGTCGCGGACCTTCTCCGAGACCGAGGGCTACGACGAGATGGTCGTGCTCCGCGACATCCGCCTGGAGAGCCACTGCGAGCACCATCTGGCGCCGATCATCGGCAAGGTCCACGTGGCCTACCTGCCGCGGAACCGCGTCGTCGGCATCTCCAAGCTCGCCCGCGTCGTCGACGCCTATGCGAAGCGCCTCCAGATCCAGGAGAAGCTGACCGCCCAGATCGCCCACGCGATCGAGAGCGCGCTGAAGCCGCGCGGCGTCCACAAGCCGGGGACCTCGATGGTCACCAGCAAGATGACCGGCGCCTTCCGCGACGATCCCTCGACCCGCCGCGAGTTCCTCTCGCTGATCGGCTCGGTCCAGCACACCTCGCGCGAGTAGCCAGAGGCCGCGCCCTCAGGGCGCGGCGTCGTACCTCACCTTGACGCCGACGAAGACGCCAAGGCCCGGCCGCTCGAAGCCGGTCGGGTCCTGATACTGCTTGTCGGTCAGGTTCTCGACGCGTCCGAACACGGTCGTCCGCTGATTGAGATCGTGCGTGCCCGCGATGTTGATCACCGTGTAGGACGGTGCGGTCAGTCGCTGGACGGAGAAGTCGCGGTTGCCATCGACGCGCGCGCCGACATAGAGCGCGCTCAGACTGAGGGTCGACTCCTCCGACACCTGCCAGGTCGCGGCAAGCGTCGCCTTGTGCTTCGGCCGCCGCAGCAGCGCGTTGCCGGTCTCGTTGTCCCGCGCCTCGGTGTAGGTGTGGTCGCCGCGGAGCGTCAGGTGCGGTGTCACCGCGAAGGAGACGAAGGACTCCACGCCGAAGGTCGTCGCCGACGGCCGGTTCTCGAGCGAGGTGAAGCCGGCATTGGTGGTGATCAGGTCGTCGATGTCATTGTGGAAATAGGTGGCGCCGAAGCGGACGCGCCCCTTCATCAGCGCTTGCTCGAAGCCGGCATCGT
>CAZZLX010000275.1:0-5515 GCA_964655235.1 uncultured Rhizobium sp. | reverse complement strand
GCGCCTCCTTCGCGAGTGCCAGCAGCGCATCCTGGTAGAGCGCGTCGCTCATCCGAGAAGTCTCCTCGCCTCGTCGACGCTGCGCAGCAGCGCGTCGATGTCGGCGTCCTCGGTGTAGGGCGCGATCGAGGCGCGCGTGGTTCCCATGAGGTCGAAGCGATCCATCAGCGGCTCGGCGCAGTGGTGCCCGCCGCGGCAGGCAACGCCGTGGCGGTCTAGGATCTGCGCCACGTCGTGCGGGTGCGCCGCGCCGAGCGCGAAGGAGACGACACCGATCCGCTGCTGCAATCCCAGCGGGCCGACGATGCGCGCACCCGGCACCCTGGCGAGGCCGTCGAGCACGCGCCCCGTCAGACGCATCTCTTCTTGCGCGATCGCCGTCCAGTCGAGCCCGCTCATCCAGCGGCACGCGGCAGCGAGGCCGATCGCGCCGGAGATATTCGGCGTGCCGGCTTCGAAGCGCGTCGGCGGCGGCGCGTAGGTCGTCTTCTCGATCGTCACGTGGCGGATCATGTCGCCGCCGCCGAGGAAGGGCGGCATCGCCTCCAGCCGCTCGCGCCTGCCCCACAGCACACCTATGCCGTGCGGCGCGTACATCTTGTGGCCGGAGAAGGCATAGAAGTCGACGCCGAGCGCCGGGATATCGAGCGGACCGTGCGGCACGCGCTGGGCGCCGTCGACCAGCACCGCGGCACCGACCGCCTTCGCCGCGGCCACCACCTTGGCAAGGTCGGCGACCGCGCCGGTGACGTTCGAGCAATGGGCGAGCGCGATCAGCTTCGTGTTCGCCGTCACCAGGCGGTCGAGCGCGGAGAGATCGATGCGGCCCTCGACCGTCACCGGCAGCGCCTTCAGCACCAGCCCGCGCCGATCACGCAGCATCTGCCACGGGACGATGTTGGAATGGTGCTCGATCTCGCTGATGACGATCTCGTCGCCGGGCCGGAGCCCATTGCCGAAGCTGTGCGCGACCAGGTTGATCGCCGCCGTCGTGCCCGAGGTGAACACGATCTCCTCGCGCCTCGCCGAGAAGAACCTCGCGATCTCGTCGCGCGCGCCCTCATACGTCGCGGTCGCCGCTTCCGCCAGGCGATGGACGCCGCGATGCACGTTGGCGCGCTGCGTCGTCTCGAAGGTATGCACGGCGTCGAGCACGGCCTGGGGCGTCTGCGACGACGCACCGGAATCCAGGTAGTGGATGCCGGGATCGGACGCCAGCAGCGGAAACTGCTCGCGCAGCTTCAAGCCGGCACCGTCACATTGCGGCCTTCGGCGCTGAGCGCGTCGAGCGCTTCCTTGGTGTCGATGTCGGTCAGCACGCCGCGGTCGCCGATCTCGACCTCGGCGACCTGGTCCTGGTGCTCGCCGATCATGGCGCGGGCGCCGACGTCGCCCGAGATCGCCCGCATCTCGGCGAAGTAGCGCTTGCCCCAGAGCACCGGGTTGCCGCGCTTGCCGCCTGCCGTCGGCACGATGATCGAACGGTTCTCGACCGGATCGAAGGCGGCGATCAGCTTGTCGACCGCGGCCGCGGTCAGCTTCGGCATGTCGCCGAGGCAGACGATGGCGCCGTCGGCCTCCGGCGGCAACGCCGCGACGCCGGCGCCGAGCGTGGTCGACAGGCCTTCGCCGTAGCGCGGGTTGTGCACGAAGGTGACGTTGCGGCCGGCGAGCGCCGCCTTCACCTGCTCGGCCTGGTGACCGGTGACGACCGTGATCGAGAACACCTTGGAGGTGAGCAGCATGTCGACGACATGGGCCACCATCGCCTTGCCGTCGATCTGCACCAGAAGCTTGTTGGGACCGCCCATTCGCCGCGACTGGCCGGCGGCGAGCACCAGCGCCGAGATGCGCGGCATGCGGGCGACCGCCTTCTCCTGCTCGGGCCGCGAGGCGCGTGGCAGCGGCCGGGTCGGGATCTCCTTGAGCAGCCCGCCGGATCCGAGCTTCATCACGTCCTGCGGCTTGACCGGCGCTCCGGCGAGCACGCGCGCCAGCACCAAGTCGAAGCCATTGAACTTGGGCGAGCGCGCGCAGCCTGGAAGGCCAAGCACCGGCGTCTCCCCGATACGGCCCATCAGCATCAGGTTGCCGGGATCGACCGGCATGCCGAAATGATCGACCTTGCCGCCGGCGCGCAGGATGCCCGCAGGGATCACGTCGCGACGGTCGACCACGGCGGAGGCGCCGGCGACGAGCACGAGCTTGCAGCCGTCGTTCATGAGCTCCTTGATCGCCTCCGCGACCTCGCGCTCGGCATGCCCGCAACGGCGCTCGCCGACCAGCGCGCTGCCGTGGCGCGACAGGCGCTCGCGTGTCGTCTCGACGGTGCCGTCGAGCACACTCTCCTTGGTGCCGGGAAGGCGTGTCTGCACGAGGCCGGTCGGCGTCGGGCGGAACGGCACGACCGAGACCAGCGGTCCCTTGAACTGCGCCACCTGTGCACAGGTATCGAGCACCGTCTTCCTGACCGCGAAGGGGATGATCTTGAGCGTCGCGATCATCTGCCCGGGCTCGACCGGCTCGTAGCGCGGCACGACCGCGAGCGTCACCGCCTCGTCGACGAGGTTAAGCTGGTCGAGACGGTCGGGATCGAAATCGGCGAGGCCCGAGCACGCGGCGAACAGGTTGGCGCGCCCGGTGAAGGCGGCGGACGCAGTCACGTGATCGCCGGCGAGCGCCGCGGCAAGGCGATTGGCGGCCTCGTCCTCGGGCACGTCGCCGGGCTCGAGCCGTGCCGCCACCACCTCGGCAACGCCAGCGGCTTCCAGCGCCGCGATGTCGGCGGCCGACAGCACGCGGCCCTTCTTGTAGACCTTCTCCTTGACGCGCTGGCTGTGCGCGAGCACCGCGCCGACCGCGTCCTTCAGGGCGACGGGACCGAACTTCACTTCGCGTCCTTCCGGCGGACCTGGGTGATCTCGGCCAGGATCGAGATCGCGATCTCGGCCGGGGAGATCGCGTGGATCGGAAGTCCGACGGGCCCATGGATGCGCCCGATCTCGGCATCGCTCAGGCCCTGCGCCTTGAGCCGCTCGACCCGCTTCGCGTGCGTGCGCTTGGAGCCCAGGCAGCCGACATAGAAGGCGGGCGAGCGCAGCGCCACGGTCAGCGCCGGGTCGTCGAGCTTGGGATCGTGGGTCAGCGTGACCACGGCGGTCCGTGCATCGGGCGCCAGCTTCTCCATCGCCTCGTCGGGCCAATCGTCGGAAAGCGTGACGGTCGGGAAGCGCGCGTCGGTCGCGAACGCCCGGCGCGGATCGACGACGGTGACGGCATAGCCCGCAAGCGCCGCCATCGGCACCAGCGCCTGGGCGATGTGAACAGCGCCGACGACGATGAGCCGCGCCGGCGGATTGTGGACATGGACGAAGATACGGCGGCCTTCGGTCTCGATTTGGCCGCTGGCGTCGCGCTCGATCAGCTTGACCGCGGCGGCGAGCGCATCGTCGGCGAGATCGACGTCGCCGACCATCTCGCCAGCTTCCAGCAGCGCCTGCGCGCCGGAATCGAGGTCGGTCACCAGCGCGACCGGAACGCGGCCGGTGCGCGCCTTCTGCAGCTTCTCGAGAACGGAGAGCTTCATTCAACCGGCTCGACGAAGACCTGGACCTTGCCGCCGCAGGCGAGGCCGACATCCCAGGCCTGCTCGTCGGTGACGCCGAAATCGAGCAGACGCGGCTTGCCGTCCTTCATCGCGGCGAGCCCTTCCTTGACCACCGCGCCCTCGATGCAGCCGCCGGACACGGATCCGACGAAGGCGCCGGTGTCGTCGATCGCGAGCTGGCTTCCCTGCGGACGCGGCGAAGAGCCCCAGGTGGTGACCACGGTGGCGAGCGCCACCTTCTTCCCCTGGGCCTTCCAGGAGGCCGCGGTCGCGAGCACGTCGGCGGCGCCGGAATCGAACGGGAGGGCTTGGCTCATGCGGCTTCTCCTTCGAGTCTTCCCGACCAGGCGGCTGCGGCTTCGAGCCGTCTCGGGGCGGGCTTGGCCAGCGCCGTCGCCAGCGCTTCCAGGCTTTCGAGATTATGCACCGGACGGAACTCGTCCACATGGGGCAAGAGCGCCCGCACTCCCATGGATTTGGGAGCGAACCCCTCGTAGCGCAACAGCGGATTGAGCCAGATCAGGCGCCGGGCTGATTTGTGCAGCCGCTCGATCTCGCGCTCGATGCCGGCGCCGGCATCGCGGTCGAGACCGTCGGAGATGAACAGCACGACCGCGCCCTGGCCCAGCACGCGGCGCGACCAGCGCGTGTTGAACTCGTGCAGGGTGGCGCCGATGCGCGTGCCGCCCGACCAGTCCTCGACATGCTGGGCGACGCGGGCCAGCGCCACGTCGATGTCCTTCTGGCGGAGATCGCGCGTTACGTTGGTCAGCCGCGTGCCGAAGACGAAGCTGTGCACCCGGTCGCGGTCGTTGGTGACGGCGTGCAGGAAGTGCAGGAACAGCCGGCTGTAGCGGCTCATCGATCCCGAGATGTCGCAGAGCGCCACCAGCGGCGGCGGCTTCATGATGCGGCGCCGGCGCTTGAGGTCGATCACGTCCGGATTGCCGCGCAGCGCCGAACGCATGGTCTGGCGGAGATCGACGCGGTTGCCGGACGGATCGGAACGGAAGCGGCGCGTCGGCTCGAGCTTGATCTGTGCCGCGAGACGGCGGATCGCCGCCTCCGCCTTCCGGATCTCGTCGGCCGACATCTTCTCGAAGTCCATGGTCCGCAGCACCTCCTTCTCGGAGAAGGTCAGCGTCGCATCGACCTCGATCTCGTTGTTCTCCTCGGTCTGAGACTCCGGGAAGGCGCCGGCGTTGCCCTGCATCGCCTCGGCGACGCGGCGCGAGACCTCCATCTGGTCGCCGACACCCTCGGCACGGAAGCTCGGCAGCACCAGCGCCATCAGGCGCTCCATGATCTTCGGGTTGCGCCAGAAGACGTGGAAAGCCTGGTCGAAGACGTCGCGCTGGTCGCGCCGGTTCACGAACACGGCATGCAGCGCCCAGTAGAAGTCGGCACGGCTCGATATCCCGACGGTCTCGACCGCGCGGATCGCATCCAGCACCTTGCCGGGACCGACCGGTAGCCCCGCCGCGCGCAGCACATCAGGTTCTGCGCGAGCCGCCCGCCCTCGGGAATCGGGCCGTCGATCATGTCACGCGGTCGCCTGTGCCCGCGCGATCTCGGCCTTCACTTCGGAGAGAAGGCGGTTCGCCTCGCTGCCCTGGATCTTGGCGATGTCGTCCTGGTACTTGAGCAGCACGCCGAGCGTATTGTTGACCGCGTCGGGCTCGAGCTGGAGCTGGTCGAACGCCGTTTTGATCTCTTCCGTTTGCCGGCACTGCTGATAGATGGCGCTGATCCGCTTCTCGAAGTCCACGCCGGACTCGATGGCGCCCAGCACCTCATCGCTCGCTCCGAACACGCCTTCGAAGAGTTTGAACTTTTCGGACAGCAGCTGATAAACGCGCTGATCGGCTTCGTTCTGCCGCAGCGAACGCTCCAATGCCTCAACAACCG
>CAZZLX010000274.1:0-5522 GCA_964655235.1 uncultured Rhizobium sp. | reverse complement strand
CACGGCGATGCGGTAGCTGCACCCCTCCGGCGGCAGCCAGAAGTCGACGATCTCGGGGAACTGCTGGGAGAGCAGGGGGATGAACACCTCGTTGAGCGCCTCGCCCAGCACCGACGGCTCGTCCGGCGGACGGCCGGTGAAGGTCGAGAGGTAGATCGGCTGGCGGCGCCGCGTGATCGCGGTGACCGTGAACACGGGGAAGGGCTCGACCGAGTTGTAGTAGCCGGTGTGGTCGCCGTAGGGACCCTCGTCGCCGTAGTCGGAGAGCGACACCGTGCCTTCGAGCACGATCTCGGCCTCGGCCGGGACCTTGAGCGGCTGGGTCACGCAGTCGACGAGGTCGACCTTGGTGCCGCGGAGCAGGCCGGCGAACTGGTACTCCGACAACGTGTCCGGCACCGGCGTCACGGCGGCGAGGATGGTTCCCGGATCGGCGCCGATCACCGCGGCCGCCGGCAGCGGTTCCGCCTTCTCCTTGGACCAGCGGGCATGATGCTGGGCGCCGCCGCGATGCTTGAGCCAGCGCATCAGGGTCGTGTTCCGCCCCGTCACCTGCATCCGGTAGATGCCGAGGTTGAAGGCGTCCTCGCGCTTGGAGGAAGGGCCCTTGGTCACGACCAGAGGCCAGGTGATCAGCGGTGCCGGCTCGCCCGGCCAGCAGGTCTGGATCGGAAGCGCGCCGAGGTCGATGTCGTTGCCGGTGAGCACGACCTCCTGGCAGGGCGCGCGGGAGACGGAGCGCGGCCGCATCGCCATCACGGTCTTCAGGAGCGGCAGCATCTCCAGCGCCTCGCGCCAGCCGCCGGGCGGCTCCGGCTGCTTCAGGAACGCCAGTGTCTCGCCGATCTGGCGGAGCTCGCCCGGCTCGCGACCCATGCCCCAGGCGACGCGTTCGACCGTGCCGAACAGGTTGACCAGAACCGGCGTGTCGTAGCGGCTCCCGTCCGGGCGGCGCACGTCCTCGAACAGCACGGCGGGACCCTGCTCGGCCAGCAGCCGGGTCTGGATCTCGGTCATCTCCAGCACCGGGGTCACCGGTGCGGCAACTCGCCTCAGTCGTCCGGCTCCTTCGAGCCGATTCATGAAGTCTCGTAAGCTTGCGTAAACCATTGGCGGATTAGTCTTAGGCGGGATGCGTCGTGTCAACCGGCTCCGCTCTTGTCGCCGGATCGGCAGGACCTTATATCCCCTAACGATTAGAGGGGTCTGTGCAATGACCTATTGGGTAGTCGGCGGCGAGTACACCGACACGGATTTCAACAAGGTGATGCCCGGCAAGGCCGAGGAGCGCCTGGGTCCCTATCCGACCTTCAAGGAGGCCAAGGACATCTGGGCTTCCCGCGCCTTCTCGACCATCGACCACTGCCTGGTCCGCTACCGCATCGTCGAGGAAGCGGCCTAGCCGAGCACGCGCCAGACGATCGTCTCGCGCGTCTCGCGGTCTTCCAGGTCCTTCGAGGTCGGCACCACGTAGCGCGCGACCTCCGCCAGTCCATCGGCCGGCTTGTAAGCCCGGCCCGGATCTCCCATCAGAACCGTCACACCGGCACGCGCCTGGGCCTTGATCCAGGAGGCGACGCGGTCGGCCATCGGCCGCTCGTAGCAGAGATCGCCGGCCAGCACCGTGTCCCAGTCGCCCGGCGGATCGTCGAGCACGTCGCGGTCGATCGACGCGACCTCCACCCCGTTGAGCGCCGCATTCAGCCCTATCGCCGCCAGCGCGAAGCGGTCGATCTCGCTCGCCGATGCGCGTGCGCCCAGCAACGCGGCCGCGACGGCGGCGACGCCGCAGCCGGCGGCGAGATCCAGCACGCGTCGGCCCGCAACCAGCCGCGGGTTGTCGAGGACGTGGCGCGCGACCGCCTGCCCGCCCGGCCACGCGAACGCCCAGTAGGGGGGCGGCAGGCCGGCCTTCTCCAGCGTCGCCTCGGTCGCCTGCCAGAGCGGCACGACCTCGGTCGCCAGGTGCAGCCGGATCTCCGGGACCAGCGACGCGGTCGCGATCGCCGTGTTCTCGCGAATGAAGGCGACCGGGTCGGTCATGCGATCAGGCAGGCGATCGTGATCGCGAGGCCGGCGTCGCGGTTGCTCTTGAACTTGGCGAGGCAGTCCTTGGGATCGTCGAGGTCCAGGGTCTTCACCTGCCAGAGGAAGTGCAGCGCCGCCGCGGCGAGGGCGCCGTAGTAGGACCACCTGGCGTCGGCGGCGATGCCGGCAGCGATCATCAGCGCGGTCGCCGCGGCATAGAAGAAGGCCAGCCACGGCCTGGTGTTCGTGCCGAGCAGCAGCGCGGTCGAGCGCACGCCGATCTTGGCGTCGTCCTCCTTGTCCTGGTGCGCGTAGATCGTGTCGTAGCCCAGGGTCCAGAGGATCCCGGCGGCGTAGAGCAGGAGCGCCGGCGTCTCGATCGTGCCGCGTATCGCAACCCACCCGACCAGCGCGCCCCAGTTGAAGGCGATGCCGAGCACGACCTGAGGCCAGAAGGTCACCCGCTTCGCCAGCGGATAGAGAACGATGACGACGACGATCGCGAAGCCGGCGGCGATCGCCGGCCAGTTCAGCTGGACCAGCACGGCGAGGCCGATCAGCAGCAGCAGTCCCAGATAGAGAAGCGCGGCCGGAACGCCGATGGCGCCCGAGGCCAGCGGCCGGTCCGCGGTGCGCGCGACCCTGGCGTCGATATCGCGGTCCCAGAGATCGTTGATCACGCAGCCGGCGCCGCGCATCGACAGGGCGCCAATGCCGAAGAGCAGGAACAGGTCCCAGCGCACGGTTCCGTGCGCCGCAAGCGCCGTCGACCACCAGCACGGCAGCAGCAGCAGCCAAGTGCCGATCGGGCGGTCGAGGCGCGCCAGCCGCGCATAGGGGCGCAGGCGTCCCGGCAGGAAGCGGTCGACCCAGTCGCCGGCTCTTATGTCCGAGGCTTGGCTCACCGGAGCGCCGTAAAGCACGACGGGCGGCCGCGCAACCAGTAAGCTCGGATCATGCCGCGCCCGCTTGCCACCCGCCTCTTCGTCGACGCGCCTCTCGATACCGGCGCCGAGGTCGTGCTCGGCGAGCATCAGGCGCATCAGCTGCGTGCCGTCCTGCGGCTCGAGACGGGCGACGCGATCGCCGTCTTCAACGGCCGCGACGGTGAATGGCGCGCGGCCCTTTCGGCCGTCGCCAAGAAATCCGTAACGCTTGCCGTGGAAAATCGGCTGCGTGAGCAGGCGAGCGAGCCCGACATCTGGCTCCTGTTCGCGCCGATCAAAGGCCCGCGCCTCGACTGGATCGTCGAGAAGGCGACCGAGCTCGGCGCCACGGAGATCCACCCGGTGATCACGCGGCGGACCGTGGTCTCGCGCGTCAATCTCGACCGCCTGCAGGCGCATGCGACCGAGGCCGCGGAGCAATGCGAACGACTCTCGGTGCCGCCGGTGCGCGAGCCAAGGTCTCTCGGAGACGTGATGGACCGCTGGCCGGCAGGCCGCCGACTCTATGTCGCCGCCGAGCGGCGCGGCGTCGAGCCGATGGCCGAGGCGATTCGAGCCGACGGAAAGCCGGCGGCTATCCTGATCGGTCCGGAAGGCGGGTTCGAACCGGCCGAGCTTGAACACTTGGCCCAACTCGGCTTCGCTACCCTGGTTGGCCTGGGTCCCCGCATCCTGCGGGCCGACACGGCGGCGGCGGCGGCGATGGCGCTCTGGCAGGCGCTCGCGCAACCTCCCCTTGCCGATCGACGGGCCTAGGCCCATATCGCCTGAAAACTTTCCAACCGCTGGAATCCCCACAGCATGTCCCGTCCGCCTGAGGCTCAGGGCGCTCCGATCACATCGAAGCGCCAGCTGGTCGAGTACTTTGAAAAAGGCGCGAAGCCGAAGGACGCGTGGCGGATCGGCACCGAGCACGAGAAGTTCGTCTTCCGCTACGGCGACCTGAAGCCCGTGCCCTACGAGGGCCGCGACGGCATCGGCGCGCTACTCGAAGGCATGACCCAGTTCGGCTGGGAGCGCGTGCAGGAGAACGGCAAGACCATCGCGCTGTCCAAGGGCAAGGGCGCGATCACGCTGGAGCCGGGCGGCCAGTTCGAGCTTTCGGGCGCGACGATCGAGACGATCCACGAGACCTACGACGAGACGGCCGAGCACATCCAACACGTGAAGAAGGTCGGCGACGGGCTCGGCGTCGGCCTGATGGGGCTGGGATTCAATCCGAAATGGCGGCGCGAGGACATCCCGTGGATGCCCAAGGGCCGCTACAAGATCATGCGCGCCTACATGCCGAAGAAGGGCTCGCTCGGCCTCGACATGATGACGCGCACCTGTACGGTGCAGACCAATCTCGACTTCGCCGACGAGGCGGACATGGTCCGGAAGTTCCGGGTCAGCCTCGCCCTCCAGCCGATCGCCACCGCGCTCTTCGCCAATTCGCCCTTCACCGAGGGCAAGCCCAACGGCTTCCAGACCTTCCGCAGCCACATCTGGACCGACACCGACCCCGACCGCTGCGGCATCCTTCCTTTCGTCTTCGAAGACGGCATGGGGTTCGAGCGCTACGTCGACTACCTGCTCGACGTGCCGATGTACTTCGTCTACCGAAACAACGAGTATCTCGACTTCTCCGGCCGCTCGTTCCGCGATTTCATGGCCGGAAGCTACCGCAGCGAGTTCAACGACGAGCCCCGGATCACGGACTTCATCGATCACACGACGACGGTGTTCCCCGAGGTTCGTCTCAAGCGCTATCTCGAGATGCGCGGCGCGGATTCAGGACCCCTCGACCGCCTGGTGGCGCTGCCGGCGCTGTGGGTCGGCCTCCTCTACGATCCAGGCGCGCTCGACCAGGCGAGCCAGCTGATCCGGGAATGGGAGCTGCCGGATCACGAGCTGCTTCGCCGCGAGGTCCCGCGCACGGCGCTTCAGACCAAGTTCCGGGGCCGCACCGTGCAAGATGTCGCGATCGACGTGCTGAAGATCGCCCGCGCCGGCCTGATCGCCCGCCGCCGCACCAACCAGGCCGGTGTCGACGAAGCGCATTTCCTGGAGCCGCTGGAACGCATCGCCGAGTCCGGCCGGACCGCCACCGACGAGATGCTCGACGCCTTCGGGACCCGCTGGAAGGGATCGGTCGATCCGGTCTTCGCCGAGCAAGCCTACTGAAGAGGAAGCCGACAGATGATCGAGCTCTACACCTGGCCGACGCCGAACGGGTTTAAGGTCTCGATCATGCTGGAAGAGCTCGGCATGCCGTACAACGTGCATGCCGTGAACATCGGCGCGGGCGAGCAGTTCGCGCCGGACTTCCTCAAGATCAGCCCCAACAACAAGATGCCGGCGATCGTCGACACCGACGGTCCCGGCGGCAAGCCGATCTCGCTGTTCGAGTCAGGCGCGATCCTGCTCTACCTCGCCGAGAAGACCGGCCGGTTCATTCCGAAGGACAGGCCGGGATACTGGACCGCGGTGCAGTGGGTGATGTGGCAGATGGCGGGCTTCGGCCCGATGCTGGGCCAGCTCGGCCACTGCAAGAACTACGCGCCC
>CAZZLX010000273.1:0-5553 GCA_964655235.1 uncultured Rhizobium sp. | reverse complement strand
GTGCTGGCGAACCATCCGGACGTCGCCGAATGCGCCGTCATCGGCGTCGCCGACGAGCTCAAGGGCCAGCTGCCGCTGGGCCTGCTGGTGCTGAAGGCCGGCGTGTCCAAATCACCGGAGACGATCGTCAAGGAAGTGGTGCAGATGGTGCGCGACTCCATCGGCCCGGTCGCCGCGTTCAAGACCGCGGTCGTGGTCAAGCGCCTGCCGAAGACCCGCTCCGGCAAGATTCTCCGCGGCACCATGCAGAAGATCGCCGACGACCAGAGCTGGAAGATGCCGGCGACGATCGACGATCCCGCCGTGCTGGGAGAGATCACCGACGGGCTGAAGACCGTCGGCTACGCGAAGGGCTCGTGAGCGACGACACCAAGCTCCACGCCTGGCGCATCGAGGAGCGCGAGTATCGGCGGCAGGAGGAGCGGCGCGGGCGGCGGCATGCGTACGAGACGCTGACGCCGGCCAGGACCGCGCTCGTCGTCGTCGACATGGTGCCGTTCTTCGTCGCCGAGTCCGCCTATTGCCGCGGCATCGTTCCCAACATCAACGCGATCGCGGCCGCCTTGCGCGCCGCCGGCGGCCACGTCGTCTGGGTCGTGCCGGGCGCGCCGCGACACGCCGATCACCATCGCGACTTCTATGGCGAGAAGATCGCCGCGATCTACGGCGCTTCCGGCGGTTCAGGCCCGCTGCCCCAGCGGATATGGCCGGGATTGGTTCAAGCGGCGGGCGACTTCTTCATCGAGAAGGCTTCGTCGAGCGCCTTCCTTCCGGGCCACTGCGATTTGCCGGAGCTTCTCGGATCGCGCGGCATCGACACCGTGCTGATCACCGGGACCGTCACCAACGTCTGCTGCGAGTCCTCGGCACGCGACGCGAGCTCGACCGGCTTCCGCGTGATCATGGTCGCCGACGCCAATGCCGCGCCCCGCGACCAGGAGCACAACGCGACGCTTCACACCGTCTACCGCAGCTTCGGCGACGTGCGCCCGACATCAGAGGTGATCGGCCTCATCGAAAAGCGAGTTTGATCGCGGGTTGTCGCTGGACCCCGCCGATGCGACTCGTTCACCATGGGTTCTCGCCCGAAGGGGGACTTGAGGCCAGCCGATGTCGACGCGCGCGCTTTATCGATCTCTACCCGCGCTTCTCGCGGCCGCTTTCATCGTGCTCGGCATCCCCGCGGCGGACGCCTTTACCGCGGCGCCTTCCGCTTCTCCGTCTTCCGCGTCCCCGGTCGAGCGTCGCGGGCCGACGGTCCGCATCTTCCCGCGCGGCGTAGCCGCGACGGCGTCGGCCCCGGTCGGCGACGTCTCGGTGCCGGCGGCGACCAGCAGCTTCCGGCGCGTCACCGATACCTCGCCGTTGCCGAATGCGACGGTCGGCTATCTCGACGTCGTTCTCCTCAACGGCTTCGCCAAGCGCTGCTCGGGCATCGCGGTCGCCGCCAAGGTGGTGATGACCAGCGCCAGCTGCCTCAAGCCCGGCCGCGACGTCGACGGCGCGCTCGCCGCCCAGATCCAGTTCACCGCCGGACTGACCCAGAGCGGTTCCGGCGCGGCGCTCACCTCCGCCTATCCGACCCAGTCCTTCCATCACTACGAGATGCTGAGCCAGTTCTACGACGGCGCCAGCACCGGCCCGGACTTCGCGGCGGTCTTCTTCAGCAATGCGGTCACCAGCGCGACCTCGTTCGTCGATGTCGCGAACGCGCTCGGCCGCGTGCCGGCCTCCGCCAGCGTGATCGGCTACGCGACGACCTCAGCCGGCGAGGCCGGCAGCCGCGCCCAGTGGCAGAGCGAAGGCGCGCTTTCGGAGTCGGCCGAGCGCCGGCTCACCTTCCCGATCCCTTACGACGGCGCGCTTTCCGGCGCGCCGGTCATCGAGAACAACAGCCTCGTCGGCTTCGCCGTCGGCTCGGCCTCGGTCGGCCTCGCCGCAAGCCGCATGCTCGATGCCGACAAGAACCACGTCAGGCGCTGGCTGGGATTGCCGGCGCTGCACGAGTCGATCGAGACCGGCTGGTGGTGGGCCCCGAGCGAGGCCGGCCGCGGCTACTTCATCGAAGTCAAAAGCGACCGCATGTTCTTCGGCATGATGAGCTACGGCGCCGACGGGCGGCCGAGCTGGCGCGTCGCCTATGGCCAGATGGCGAGCACCCGCAGCTTCAAGGGCGAGCTGGTGACCTTCTCCGGTGGCGCCACGATCGGCGCCGCCTATCGCGCGCCGGTGGCGCAGGATGCGATCCCGGTCGAGATCAATTTCCAGGACGGTCAGCTGGCGACGCTGACCCTTCCATGGACCACGGTCGCGATCGAGCGCTTCCCGGTCGTACCCTTCGGTCCCGGCTTCGGCGCAAGCGAGGCGCCGTATCCGGAGAGCGGCTTCTGGTGGAATTCCTCGGAGCCCGGCACCGGCGTCGTGCTCGAGGTCCAGGGCAACGTGATGATGATCGGCTTGCTCGACTACGATGCCGCCGGCCGCTCGCGCTGGACCTATGCGGTCGCCGACATGCTCTTCGGGCTTCTGTTCACGGCGCCGATCCTCGACGTAGCCGCCGGACCCCCGGACGGCCAGGGCTGGCGTCCGGTCGGCGACGTGATGCCCGGCAGCAACATCGTCGTCGAGGTCAAGTCCAGGACGTCGATCGTCCTGGTGCAGCCCAACGGCAGACGCGTCTCGCTCGAACGCTTTCCGTTCTAGCGGCTAGCCGCGGCGATCGAAAGGTCCGCGGTCGCGGTCGCGCTCGCCCTGCTGCGCCATGTGCGGCTCCATCGGCTTCGGCGCCGGGATCGTCGCCGCCTCTTCCGCGGTCATGTAGCGAACCCCGATCGAGGGCAGCGTGGCACCGGCCTTGGTCGCCGCCGCGTCGAGATCGGCCTGGGTGCAGAGGCCGAGCGCTACGGGATTGCGCGGGCGGATGTTCTGCGTGTTCCAGTGGGTGCGGTCGCGGACCGCAGCGATCGTCGACTTGGTCGTGCCGAGCAGCTTGCCGATCTGGCCGTCGGTCATGTCGGGGTAGTTCTTGACCAGCCAGGAGATCGCGTCCGGCTTGTCGCCGCGCTTGGCGATCGGCGTGTAGCGCGGGCCTTTGTTGCGCGACACCGGCTGCGGCAGGTTGTCGGTGCTGATCATCTTCAGCCGCGCGGCCGGATCCTTCTGGGCGCGGTCGAGCTCTTCCTGGGTCAGCTGGCCGTTGGCCACGGGATCGAGCCCGTGCATGCCGACCGCGACCTCCTCGTCGGCGATCGCCTGGACCTCGAGCACGTGCAGCCCGCAGAACTCGGCGATCTGCTCGAACGAGAGCGAGGTGTTGGCGACCAGCCAGACGGCAGTCGCGCGCGGCATCAGAAGCTGGCTCATGGATAGTCTCCCTTGCGCGGCCATCGGTCCGGCATTCACGCCCTTTCAGGCGTGCCGGAACCACGATGGGGATGACGGATTTGACGGCTCTTATAGGGAAGTCCGGCGCGGAAGGGAAGGGGCGGCTTGACCCGGGCGTCCATCGCCCTCAGGGTTGGGTAACACCTTATGGGGACGACGGAATATGAGCACGACGCCCGAGCAGTTCATCGGCACCTGGCGCCTCGTGAAGTGGATCATCGTCGACGGCGACAAGGTCACCGAGCCGATGGGACCGGCCCCCTGGGGCCTGATCACCTATGCCGCCGACGGCTACATGTTCGCGATGCTGGGAGCGCAGCCCTCGACGCGGGCCAAATTCGCGGGCTCCGACCCGCTGGGCGGATCCCCCGAGGAGGCCCATCGCGCGATGTCGACCGTGCACAGCTATTGCGGCACCTGGAAGATCGAGGGCGATGCGGTCGTCCACACCGTCGAAGGCGCGCTGTGGCCGAACATGGTAGGGACCCGCCAGGTCCGGCACTACCGCTTCGAGGGCGATCACGTGGTTCTGAAGACGCCGCCGCTGACCCGCAAAGGCGCGTCGGGGATCGCCGAGCTAACCTGGAAGCGCGCCAACGCCTGAACCTGGAACAGGGAACCAGAAGAAAGAAATGACACCCGCAGAAAGGCTGGTCGGCACCTGGCGCCTCGTTGACTGGGCCCGGGTCGATGCCGACGGCACGCGCACACCGCCTCTGCCCGGCGCCAAGGGATTGATCTGCTACACCGCGGACGGATTCATGTTCGCGACGCTCATGGGTGCCGACCGCAAGGCGTTCGCCGGCTTCGACCCGATGGGCGGCTCGGCGGAAGAGACCCATCACGCGATGTCGACCGCGCTCAGCTATTGCGGGCGCTGGCGCATGGAAGGCGATCGCCTCTTCCACAATGTCGAGCTCTCGATGTTCCCGAACTGGGTCGGCACCGAGATGACGCGCACAACGCGCTTCGAGGGCGACCGCGCCTACGTGACCACGCTGCCGATCACCGACGGCGGCAGGACCTTCGTCTTCGAGCTGGCGCTGACGCGCGCGAGTTAGCTAGCTAGAGGCCGACCGCGTCGCAGACGCGCTTCATCTGCTTGCGCGCGTCGAAGTACTCCTCGGCGATCGCGCGCGCGGCCTTCTGGTGGCGCTTGTAGTCCTTGTTGATGCGCTCGATCGCGTCGAGCGCTTCTTCGTGATTTGAAAACGCGAAGAGTCCTTCGCCGGTCGGAATGTATTTCCCGAACGCGGTATCCTGGGTGATCACCGGCCGGCCGGCGGCGAGGTAACACACGCTTCTGTCGGAGAACCAGCCCGAACGCGGGCGCACATAGATGTCCTTCGCCACCGACAGTTCGCCGCGCGAGCCGTAGAGGAAGTCCTGATAGACGCCGAGCCCGTTCGACACCGGCACCGGGTCGATCAGGTTCCAGCCGTTGCCGCGCACGAGGTCGTCGACCTCCTTGGTCGGCGGCCGCAGCGCGAGGTCGAGCGGCTGCGACGTCCGCTTCGGCAAGTCGAGGAAGCGGGTGAAGTTCATGTGCTTCGACCACTGGTAGGACTCGCCCTCGAAGTCGATGTTCTTGGACGAATGCGCCCAGGTGGCGAGGCTCGAGAAGGCTTTCGGCGAGGAGTCGAACTCCGCCGGCCAGACATCGAGATTGATCGGCGGGCGCACCTTGTGCCACGTGCGGTTCAGCGGCACCGGGCAATCCGCGGCACCCAAATTCTCGCCGATCGTGAACAGGTGCGTATGCGCGTCGATATAGGCAATCGAGTCCTTGTCGCCCTTCACCAGCTTGATCTGCTCGTAGATCGGATCGGTGTCGACGAAGATGCGCACCGGGCACGCCATGTGCTCTTCGCGCAGCTGCGTGGCGCCGCAGAGATTGACGATGGCGTCGGCCTCCTTGTAGAGGCTCATCGCCTTCTCCTTCGAGACGCCGTGCCAGGAATAGTCGGTGACCGGATCGAGATAGGCCCAGCGATGGCCGAGCCCGTAGCGCTCCATCATGCCTTTGACGAAGCCGATGTTCTCCGTCGAGTCCCAGTGCACCGAGTTCTGCACGAAGGAGTACGGGTTGACCCGGTTGTCCTCGAAGTACCAGACGTCGTGGCCGAGCTTGGTCAGGCCCAGCACCCAGTTCATGCCCTCCCAGCCGAC
>CAZZLX010000272.1:0-5572 GCA_964655235.1 uncultured Rhizobium sp. | reverse complement strand
GGTGCTGATCAAGGATCCGGACGGCCGCACGATCGGCGGCATGCTGGGACGGACCTCCTATGGCCTGCTGCTGGTGGATCTCGTGTACGTCCCGAAGGCGATGCGCGGGCGCGACCTCGGCAGCCGCATGCTGACGGCGATGGAAGCGGAAGGACAACGGCGCGGGTGCCGATCAGGCGTCCTCTACACCCTCAGCTTCCAGGCCCCGGGCTTCTACGAAAAGCATGGCTGGCACGAGTTCGGGCGGGTGCCCTGCGACCCGCCGGGAACCAGCCGCGTCTTCCTGACGAAGAGCTTCGAGACCTAGGAGCGATCCATCAGCGGGCGCGGATCGACCGCGTGCGCGCCCTGGCGGACCTGGAAGTGCACCTGAGGCGTGGTGACGGCGCCGCTGTCGCCGACGGTGGCGATGACCTGCCCACGCTTCACCTTGTCGCCGCGCTTCACCATGAGCTTGTCGTTATGCGCGTAGGTGGTGACGAAGCCGCCGGCGTGCTTGATCAGCACCAGGTTGCCGAAGCCTTTGAGGTCGTCGCCGGCATAGGCGACGACGCCGTTGTCGGCGGCGAGCACCTTCTCGCCGCGGCTGGCGGCGATGTTGAGGCCGTCGTTGCGCAGCCCGCCCGGCTGCGGACCGTAGCTCGAGATCACCTTGCCCTTCACCGGCCAGGCGAAGTTGCGGCCGGCGCGCGGCGGCGGCTCGCCGATCGAGGACTTGAGTTCGGCAGTCGTCGGCTTCGGCATCGCTCGATAGGCCGTCGGCACGGGCGCGACCTCGTGCTCGGCTTCGGTCTCGGCGGCCTTCTTGCCGAAATTCGCCGGCAAGCGGAGGAAGTGCTGTTCGGCCGCGACCACCGGCCTGACGGCAGCCGGTGCTTCGGCCTTGGCCAGAACCATCGGCGCGGCTTCGGTTCGAGCAGGCTCGATCTTCGCCGCCTCGATCCTCGGTGCGTCCGGTTTCGGCGCCGCGACGCGGGCGGGCTCGGCCGCCACCGGTCTCGCGACCTCGGCCTTCGCCGGTTCAGGAGCCGCCAGGGCCACCGCCTGCACCGACGAGCGCGGCGACGAGGCGACGGTCGTCTGCGAGATCGGCTCGGCGGCCGGCGGCGGGATCGGCGCGGCGCGGACGGCCAGGGGCCTGTAGTCGGTCTTGCCGCGGTCGGCCGCCGCCGGCTTGGCGGCGGCGACCAGGGTTTCCGTCGGGCCCGCCCCCGGAATGGTCAGCTTCTGGCCGGCCTGGACGCCATACGGCGCCCGCAGGTTGTTCGCCTGGGCAATGGCGGCCGGCGTGGTGTGATGGCGGCGCGCGATCGCGCTCAAGGTCTCGCCGCGCTGGACGACGACCGAGCCCGCGGCCGATGCCGCAACCGGCGCCATTCCCTGGGCGCGCAGGCCCGGCGGCATCGAGGACGGATGCGGCGTCAGCTTCGCCGACGCGACCGTGGCGACCGGCGCCGACGGTGAGTCGTGCAGGACAACCGGCGCCGGGGCGTCGTCACGCGGCGCACAGGCTGCAAGCAGCGCTGCGAGGAAAGGAGCCGCGAATCGGGTATGCCGAATCATTGCGGCTCCGCAATCTATGTGCATAACGCGAATCGTGCAAGAAATTCCGAATCGTCGATTCGTCGCGCAAGATTTTTCAGATCATTGCGCGGAGGCGCTCACCTTCTCCGGAATCATCCGATGGATCAGCATCCCGCCGACCATGGCGAGGCAGAAGATCGCCGCCGACGTCCCGGCGAAGCCGATCGAGGCGATCGCGGGACCGGGGCAATACCCCACCAGCCCCCAGCCGACTCCGAACATCGCGGCCCCGCTCAAAAGGCGCGCATCGATGCCGGCGGTGGGCGGCAAGGCGAACTGGGCGTCGTAGATCGGCGCCGCGCGTCTGGTGACGAGGCCGTAGCCGATCGCGGTGACGCCGACGGCGCCGGCGAGCACGAAGACCAGGGTCGGATCCCAGGCACCGCCGGCGATGTCGAGGAAGCCGAGAACCCGCGCCGGGTCGAGCATGCCCGAGATGGTGAGGCCGAGGCCGAAGACGAGGCCGGCAATGCCGGCCGAGAGGACTTTCTTCATCGCTCAGCCTCCGACATGGCGGACGAGGAAGACGGTCGCCATCGCGGCCGCGACGAAGGTGCAGACCGCGGCGAAGGACCTGGGCGACAATTGCGCCAGGCCGCAAACGCCATGCCCGCTGGTGCAGCCGCTGCCGAGCCGCGTGCCGACCCCGACCAGCAATCCGGCGACGATCACCTCCGGAAGCGGCGGCAGAACCGGTTTCGGCAAGGTCCCGCCGAGGAAAGCAAAAATGACCGGCGCGAAGATCAGACCGACGATGAAGGACGTGCGCCAGTCGCGCTCCGGTCCCGGCGCCGCGATCGCGCCGGACATGATCCCGGCGATGCCGGCGACCCGTCCGTTGAACAGCAGCAGCATCGTTGCCGCGAGACCGATCAGGGCGCCGCCGAGCAGCGCGGTGAAAGGATCATAGGTGGCGATCATCGGGTCTCCCGGGTTTCATCGGGCGAGAGTACCGCGTTACGGCTCGAGGATCATGTAGAGGCAACGCCCGTCCGGCGTCACGATCTCTCCGGCCCGGCGAAAGCCGGCCTTCTCGTAGGTGCGGATCGCCGCCGCATTGCCCGGATCGGGGTCGATGTGCAGGCGCGCGGCACCCGGCAGCGCGGCGAGATGGCGGATCGCGAGCCGGACGGCGCGCGTGCCGAGACCGCTGCCGATCAACTCGGCCGGGCCGACGAAGAGGTCGAGGCCGTACGTCTCGCGCGGCAGGTCCTGCGCGGCCCAGAACTCGTCCGGGTTGGCGTGATAGGTCTGCAGATAGCCGGATGGACGTCCCTTTTCGACGATCAGGTAGGGCGCGACATGGGCGCGCGAGATATGAGAAGCGAGCTCGGCGATGCCCTTGTCCGGCGGATTCCAGAAACGGCCGAGATGCGGCTGACGCAGCCAGCGATGGATCAGCGGCAGATCGGCTTCGGTCAGCGCGACGAGAGCGAGGCCGTCGCCGCTCTCGATCCGCGGCACCCGGAAGCTATTTCCGGAAGTGCCGCTCATACTGCTCGACCATCGGCGTCAGGTCGGACCAATCGCGTCGCGAGCGCAGGAAGACGTGACGGATCTTCAGGCTGTCGGCGCGGATCCAGGCGGGATCGTCGAAGGCCCCGGCGGGCAGCGTGCGGATGCCCGGTGCCATTTCCAGCGTGAAGCCGAGATTGCTGCCGCACCGGCCGCAAAACTCGACATCGAGCCACCGGCCAGACTCGTCCGAGACGTGCCGATAGCGCGCGACCGTGTCGCCGGCGATTTCGACCTTGTCGGCGTCGAACACGACCTCGGTGCCGAAGGCGGTGCCG
This sequence comes from uncultured Rhizobium sp., assembly GCA_964655235.1. Lineage (GTDB taxonomy): Bacteria > Pseudomonadota > Alphaproteobacteria > SHVZ01 > SHVZ01 > SHVZ01. The sequence continues at coordinate 2,195 of CAZZLX010000272.1, read as the reverse complement.
GTGCGGCGCTGACACCAGGTGCAATGGCAGATCGTGACCCGCAAGGGATCCGCGGCCGTGAATCTGGCCGCGCCGCAGACGCAGCCGCAGGTGTGCATCACGAAGCCTGCGGAACCGCGCCGGAAACCAGCGGCACGAAGCGGACCTGGCTCATCCGCTCCTCGCGGAAATGCTGGCCCTCGCGCGTGACCTTGTAGATCCATTGGTCGGTAACGTTGGCGCCGATCGGAACGATCATGATGCCGCCGTTATCGAGCTGATCCGCGAGCGTTCCCGGCATCTCGGTCGCGGCGGCCGTCACCAGGATGCGCGGAAACGGCGCCTGCTCCGGCCAGCCTTTGGTGCCGTCGGCGCATTGCGCGGTCAGGTTATGGCACTTGAGATCGGCCAGACGGCCCTCCGCCTCGGCCAGCAGCTCGCGGTGGCGCTCGATCGTGTAGACGCGGCGGAAGAGCTGGCAGAGGACCGCGGTCTGGTAGCCCGAGCCGGTGCCGATCTCGAGCACGCGGATGCGCTTGTCCGGGGCGACGAGCTGGGTCATCAGGCCGACGATCAGCGGCTGGCTGATGGTCTGGCTGCAAGAGATCGGCAGCGCCGTGTTCTCGTAGGCCTGGTCCTGGAAGGCGTCGGGCACGAAGATCTCGCGCGGCACGCGCTCGATCGCCGAGAGGACCTTGGTATCGGTGACGCCGGCGCGACGAAGTTCCAGGACGAGCCGGATCTTGCGCGCCGCCTGGGTCAACCGAAAGCCTTCTTGAGCTTCGCCAGCGCCGGCCTGCTGGTCATGTTGATGCCGATGGGCGTGATGGAGATGTATCCGGCGATGATCGTGGCGAGGTCGGTGCCCTTCGCCGGCACACGGCCGGCCCTGGTGTCGCCGATCCAGAAATACGGCACGCCGCGCGGGTCGCGGCTCTGCACCATGGTGTCGCCGATCTTGCGCTTGCCCTGCTTCGCCGACCGGATGCCCAGCACCTTCTTCGGATCGGCGACGTGCGGGAAATTGACGTTCATCAGCACGTCTTCCGGCCAGCCGATCTTGCAGAGCTTCCTGATCGTCTCGGCCGTATGCATCTCCGCCGTCGGCCAATGCGCCTTCTGGCCCCAGGGGACCGAGAGGCTGACGGCAATCGCCGGCACGCCCAGCAGCACCGCTTCCATCGCGGCGGCGACAGTGCCCGAGTAGTGCACGTCCTCGCCGAGATTGGCGCCGCGGTTGATGCCGGAGAGCACCAAGGTCGGGCGCTCGTCCTTGAGCAGATGGTTGATCGCCAGCAGCACGCAATCGGTCGGCGTGCCATCGCAGGCGTAGCGGCGCTCGGAGACCTTCCGCATGCGGAGGGGCGAGCGCAGCGTCAGCGAGTGGCCGGCGCCTGAATTCTCGTGCTCCGGCGCCATCACCCAGACATCCTTGCAGAGCTTGCGCGCCGCCTTCTCCAGGATCTTGAGGCCCGGAGCATGGATGCCGTCGTCGTTCGAGATCAGGATCCGCGCCTTCGACAGATCCATCGGAAAAGCGGACTTAGCCATTCGCGCGGATCGTCTCCAGCCCGCCGAGATAGGGACGCAACGCCGGCGGCACGGTGACGGACCCGTCCTCCTGCTGATAGTTCTCGAGCACCGCGATCAGGGTGCGACCCACGGCGAGGCCGGAGCCGTTGAGCGTGTGCACGAGACGGGTCTGCTTGTCGCCGGCGCCCTTGAAGCGGGCCTTCATGCGGCGCGCCTGGAAGTCACCGCAGTTCGAGCAGGACGAGATCTCGCGATAGCGTCCCTGCCCCGGCAGCCAGACTTCGAGGTCGTAGGTCTTTTTCGAGGCGAAGCCCATGTCGCCGGTGCAGAGCAGCATGACGCGGTACGGGAGTCCCAGCCGCTGCAGGATGGTCTCTGCCGCCTTGGTCATCCGCTCGTGCTCCTCCTCCGACCTGTCCGGATGGGCGATCGAGACCAGCTCCACCTTGTTGAACTGGTGCTGGCGCAGCATGCCGCGCGTGTCCTTGCCGGCCGCGCCCGCTTCCGAGCGAAAGCACGGCGTATAGGCCGTGAAGCGCAGCGGCAGCTCGGCCTCGTCCAGGATGCGGTCCGCAGCAAGGTTGGTCAGCGGCACCTCGGCGGTTGGGATCAGCCAGAAGCCGTTGGTGGTGCGGAACATGTCCTCGGCGGCCTTGGGCAGATTGCCGGTTCCGTACGGAACG
>CAZZLX010000271.1:0-5660 GCA_964655235.1 uncultured Rhizobium sp. | reverse complement strand
CCCTTCGGCGGCGAGGGCGTGATCCGCATGAACCAGCTGCAGCCGCCCTTCAACAACCTGAAGGCCCGGCAGGCGCTGACCCACACGATCGTCCAGTCGGAGTTCATGAGCGCCGCCTACGGCGATCCGCAATGGTGGGAGCCGAGCTGCTACTCGTGGTTCGTCTGCAAGACGCCGAACGGGACCGAGGCCGGGGCCGAGCCCTATCGCACGCCCGACTACCAGCGCGCGCGCCAGCTGCTGCAGGAGTCGGGATACAAGGGCGAGCCGATCGTGATGCTGACCGTCACCGACGTGCCCTCGCAATACGCGATGGCCCAGGTGACGGCGGCCAATCTCAAGAAGATCGGCGCCAATGTCGACCTGCAGGCGGTCGATTTCGGCCAGCTCTTCGCCCGCCGCGAGAACCGCAAGACCAATGCCGAGGGCGGCTGGAACCTGATCGTGCTCGGCTACAACGGCCAGTTCCTGAATTCGCCGCTAACCAATCCGGTAATCGACTCGCGCTGCGGCGACGCGCCCTTCGGCTGGCCCTGCGACGAGACGGTCGAGAAGCTGCGCACCGCCTACTTCAACGAGGGCGACGCGGCGAAGCGGAGGGCGATCCTCGAAGATCTGTCGAAAGCCGCCTGGGCGTCGCTTCCCGGCATCATCACCGGCATGTACTACAACGCCTATGCATGGCGGAAGGAGCTCACCGGCCTGATGAAGGCGCAGCAGCTCGTCTTCTGGAACGTGGAGAAGAAGTAAGGCGGCTAGAACCGCCGCTGCGCCATCCAGCCGCGGACCTTCCTGGTCCACTCGCTGTCGGGGTTGGCGTTGTCGAGGCTGATGTCGAAGTGGTCGAAGCCTTCGAAGATCTTGTATTCGACCGGGCAGCCGGCCGCCTTCATCGCCTCGACGAAGGGCATGCCTGACTCGAGGACGTGAGGCAGGTCCTTGGTTCCCCAGGTGACGTAAAACGGGATGCGATTGCCCTCGACATAGGTCTGCGGGCTGGCCGCGGGCGCGTCTTCCGGCTTCTGAAGGAAGAACTTGTTCCGCGCCTCGAGCGCACCGATCTCGAACTTGTAGGTGCCGCTGACCGGCACGCAGCCGCGGATCGCACGCGTCGGCACGCCGGCCGCCGCCAGCTTGTTCCGCTGCAGCACCGCCAGCGCGGCCAGATGCGCGCCGGCCGAATGCCCGCCGACGAACAGGCGCTCGGGATCGCCGCCGTGCCTGGCGATGTTCGCGTGTACCCAGGCGATCGCCGCGATCGTGTCGTCGAGCTGCGCCGGGAAGCGCTCGGGGATCAGGCGATACGAGACGGAAACGAAGATCGCCGGCAGGTCGACGAAGGCCGGGGCCATGTAGCCCATCCACTCCTTGTAGCCGAACTCCCAGCCGCCGCCGTGCAGGAAGATCAGCACCGGGAGATCCTTCGCGTTCTCGTCCTTCGGCAGGTAGAGATCGACCTTCTGCCAGTAGTCCGCGCCATAGGCCTGATCGAGGACGACGCGCGCGTCCTTCATCGCCGCCTTCGAGCGCTTCAGGCACTCGGCGGCATAGGCCTCGCCGTCCGGGCCCATCTTCTTCTGCTCAGGCAGTTTGTCGAACGCCATGGCCGCGTCCTCGGATCAGGGTCGGGGGAAATCACAGCACCGGAAGCTTATTCGCCTGGACGGTGCAAACGAAGTGTCTCGATAGCGCCGGCCGAAATGGATACCAGCCTCCCGGAGACGCGCCGGCCGCGCGCCGCACGGGCTCCCGATCCAAGCGACCGTCGAGACGCTGGCCGAGCTGGGCTACACGGTGCTGGAGGTGAACGGGGCCGCCGCCGCACTGGCGCACATCGCCAAGCATCCGGAGATCCGGCTTCTGTTCACCGACATCGTGAAGGTGCTGTTCACCACCGGCTTCACCGTAACGCCGTGGTCCACAACGGCATCCTGGACGCCGGCGTCAGCTTCATTCCCAAGCCGCTTTCCATGGAGGATCTCGCGGCGAAGATCCGCCAGGTGCTGTCCGATCCTGCCTGAGCGCCGCCGCACCGGCTGGACATTTTTGACAGGAGCCCTTGCGTTATTCCCGGCTCGGGCCTATTTGAGCACTCATTGAGATTCGGCCGAACGACTTGGCCTTGCCGCGATCCGCGGCCCGACTGACGACCTCTTCCCAAAATCTCGATAAAGCCGCCGCGATCCTCGCGGCACCAAAAACATGCCCGGAAAGGACGTCATCATGACTACGGGAACCGTCAAGTTCTTCAACACCCAAAAAGGCTTCGGCTTCATTCAGCCGGATGGCGGCGAGAAGGACGTCTTCGTCCACATCAGCGCCGTCGAACGGGCCGGCATGGCCACGCTCAGCGAAGGCCAGAAGGTGTCGTTCGACATCGTCGCCGATCGCCGGTCCGGCAAGTCGGCCGCCGACAACCTGCGCAGCGCCTAGGCGCGCACACGCTCCGCCCTGACCACGGATGTACTGGCAGGGCGGGCGGCAGAGGAGCCCGCGTCTGGTTCGCCAGCCGCGGGCTTTCGCTTTTTATAACTTATTGAAATCAAAACATAATTTATCGTGACTTGAGGCCGTCGCGGGCCGCTCTACAATAGAATCATGGACGCGATCTCCGCCTACGGCAGTACGCCGGGGCCAGTCCAGCCGGCCGCGGCCATTGTGGGCCGTCGTCCTGGACAAGAGGGAGGCACCGGAGAAAGCCGGTTCCAAGCCTCCGAAAGCCACTCCCACCAGGAACTGGCTTCGACCTGCCCAACCTGCGGCCACAAGCTTAATCTGTCGGTCTGACGTAACCGACGCTTGAGACTGGTCGACGCGGCCGCTCTCAGCGGCAGCCGTGTCGTCTCCGCATTCCAGCCTCGAGAGTCCGATGCCTTTCACCTTCGTGATGCTGCCCCCGCACACCGACGTCGCCCGCGACTGGGCGAAGCGCCTCGGAGAGGCCGTGCCGGAGGCGAAGATCGTCGTTGCCGAGGGCGACAACGAGGCGATGGTCGCGATCGCGGATGCCGACGGCGCCTACGGCACGCCGACGCCGGCGCTGCTGGCCGAGGCGAAGAAGCTCCGCTGGTGGCAGGCGCCGATGGCGGCACCGCCGGCCGGCTTCTATTCCAGGGAGCTGATCGCCCATCCTGCGCAGGTCACCAACATGCGCGAGATCTACAACGACCACATCGGCGCCCACATCATGGCTTTCGTGCTGGCTTTTGCGCGCGACTTCCACACCTACCTGCCGCAGCAGATGAAACGCGAATGGAAGCAGAAGCCGCTCGATACCGGCGTCATCGACCTGCCGTCCTCGACCATGCTGATCGTGGGCCTCGGCGGCATCGGCGCCGAGACCGCGCGACTGGCGGCCGCTTTCGGCATGACCGTGATCGCGACCGACGCGCGGCGTACGCAGAAGCCGCCGACCGTCGCCGAGATGCACAAGCCCGAGAAGCTCGACGAGCTGCTGCCGCGCGCCGACTTCGTGGTGCTGACGATCCCGCACACGCCCGAGACCGAAGGCCTGTTCGACCGTTCGAAGTTCCGGCGCATGAAGAGGAGCGCCTTCTTCATCAACATTGGGCGCGGCATGACGACGAAACTCGACGACCTCGCGGCCTCGGTGAAAGCGGGCGAGATCGCCGGCGCGGCGCTCGACGTGTTCGAGATCGAGCCGCTGCCGAAGGACCACGCGCTCTGGACTATGCCGAACGTGCTGCTGACGCCGCACACCGCCGGCTTCGGCCCGCATCTCAACGAGCGGCGCTACCAGATCCTGCTCGACAACACCCGCGCCATGGTCGCCGGCCGGCCGCTCCGCAACGTCGTCGACAAGGCGAACTGGTTCTAGGCGCGCCATGACCCAGGCAGCGGATGTCGTCATCGTCGGCGGCGGCGGGGTCGGATCCTCGATCGCCTATCATTTGACCGCGCGGCCCGACTTCCACGGCACGGTCGTCGTCGTCGAGCGCGATCCCACCTATGCCCGCGCCTCGACCGCGCTCTCGGCCGGCGGCGTGCGCCAGCAGTTCTCGACGCAAGAGAACATCCAGCTCTCGCTCTACGGCGCGCATTTCATCCGCGACATCGGCCGCTTGCTTGAAGTGGACGGCGACAGGCCGAACATCAACTTTATCGAAGGCGGCTACCTGTTCCTGGCGACGCCGTCGGGCGTGCCGGTGCTCGAGGCCAACCACGCGCTGCAGAAGTCCGAAGGTGCCGACAACACGCTGCTCGATCCGCGCGGATTGAAGGATCGTTTCCCGTGGCTCGCGACCGACGGGCTCGCGCTCGGATCGCTCGGGCTCTCGATGGAAGGGTGGTTCGATCCTTACGGGCTGCTGCAGGCGCTCAAGCGGAAGGCGCGGGCCCAGGGCGTGCGCTACGTGACCGACAGCGTCGTCGGCATCGAGCGCGATGGCGACAAGCTCGCTGCCGTGAAGCTGGCCTCGGGCGAGCGCATCGCCGCCAAGTGGATCGTCAACGCCGCCGGCCCGCATGCCGGCAAGCTCGCGGCGATGGCAGACCTCGAGCTTCCGGTCGTACCGAGGAAGCGCTTCGTCTACGTCTTCGACTGCCGAGAGGACCTGAAGCCGCGCCTGCCGCTGACGATCGATCCCTCGGGCGTGTGGGTGCGTCCCGAGGGCGCCGGCTACATCGGCGGGATCTCGCCGCCCGAGGACCAGGATCCCGACTGCGAGGATCTCGATCTCTCCTATGATCTCTGGGAGGAGATCGTATGGCCGACCTTGGCCGAGCGGATCCCGGCCTTCGAGGCGATCAAGCTGCAGCGCACCTGGGCCGGGCCATACGACTACAACACGCTCGACCAGAACGGCATCATCGGCCGGCATCCCGACGTGCCGAACTTCCTGCTCGCCAACGGCTTCTCCGGCCACGGCATCCAGCAGGCGCCCGCGACCGGCCGCGCCATCGCGGAACTCATCTGCGACGGCAGGTTCACGACGATCGACCTCAGCCGGTTCGGGTACGAGCGCATTCGCGACAAGCGACCGCTGACCGAGCTCAACGTCGTCTGATGAGGTTCCTCTCTTCGCGAGCCCGGGCGCCTAGCCAAGGCGCAAGTGCGCGCTTGCGCGCGACAGCCTTGGCGTAGCGAGCAGCACCAAGCTCGCGTCATCAGGTCCGAGCGACGCGAGGCCTAAAGCGCCTTCTCCATATTCACGAACGTCGGCTGCGCATACCCCGGATGCGCCTCCTGCGTCGTCTCCACGAACCCGCAGGCCGCAAAGAGTCTGCGGTTGTCGATCAGCACCAGGCGCGTCGAGAGATGAAGGCGCGGAAGCCTGCGCCGCCGCGCCTCGTCCTCCGCCATCGCTAGCATGCGCCTGGCGAGTCCCTGGCGGCGCCAGGCCGGATGCACGGCGACGCGGCCGACATAGAGACCGCCGTCCTCTTCCGACCACAGCAGGCAGGCCGCGGGCCCGTCGAACATCGCGCCGCCGCCCCCTTCCGCGAAGTGCCTGCGGATGTTGTCGCCGGATTCCTTGAGCGCCGACGGCAGCGGATCGGTCACCACGGTCTGGCGCGCAAAGCAGAACCGGATCAGCTCGGCCAGCGCGTCGGCGTCGTCGGGCGAGTCGGCGCTAAGACCCGGCGTCATGCGTCAAGCGCCACGCGTTCGCCGGTGTCGATCGACTTCCGCATCGCAT
>CAZZLX010000270.1:0-5676 GCA_964655235.1 uncultured Rhizobium sp. | reverse complement strand
GGAACTCGTCGAAGCAGAGCAGCCTCGCCTCCTCGGCGATCGCCCGCGCCAGCGGCCGGATCGGCTCGGAGGTCTTGGAGACCTGATTGTTCTGCCGCCAGCGATGGATCCGCTCGTGGCATTCCTGCATGAACTCGTGGAAATGGACCCGGCGCTTCCGGGCGATCTTCGCGTGGGCGAAGAACAGGTCCATCAGCATCGACTTGCCGCGCCCGACCCCGCCCCAGAGATAGATCCCGCGCGGCGGCTCGGCCGGCTTCTTGCCGAAGAGACGCGCGCCCCAGCCCGCGCCGGCGCCCTCGGCGCGCGTGAGATCCTCGGCCAGCCGGTCGAGGCGGCGGGCGATCTCGACCTGGTCGGGGTCTGGCTTGAGCTTGCCGGAGGCGACCTGGGCACCCAGCCCGGCCGATACTTCGGCATTGGAGGCCGCTGTCATGCGCGCCTGATAGCGCGACCGGCCGTCGGGCTCAACCCGTCTGCGCCGAGGGGCTGGAATAGCAGGCCGCGCCACCTATCTGCGAAGAGGAGAAAAGGACATATGGCCGAGTCGAAGATCATCCCCTGCCCGAGCTGCGACACCCTGAACCGTGTGCCGGTGGCAAGGCTCGGGCAGGGCGGCAAATGCGGCCAATGCGGCAAGCCGCTGTTCCAGGCGAAGCCGGTGGTCCTGGATACCGCGCGCTTCGACAGGCACGCGTCCTCCGAGCTGCCGCTGGTGGTCGATTTCTGGGCGCCATGGTGCGGCCCCTGCCGGACTATGGCGCCGGTGTTCGAGGAGGCCGCCGGCGAGATCGAGCCGCGGGCGCGCCTCGCCAAGGTCGACACGGACGCCGAGCAAGGCCTCGCCGCCCGCTATCGCATCCAGGCGATTCCGACGCTCGTCGTCTTCAAGGGCGGCAAGGAAGTCGCCCGCCGCTCGGGCGCGCTGCCGCCGGGCGAGCTCCGTCGCTGGATCGCCGAGCAGGTCTAGCCGAGCTTCGGCTCGTCGTCCCTCAGCCATACATAGAGTGCCGGGATCACGAGCAGCGTCAGTACCGTCGACGAAGCCAGCCCGAAGACCAGCGACAGGGCCAAGCCCTGAAAGATCGGGTCGGCGATGATGAACGCGGCCCCGATCATGGCTGCCGCGGCAGTGAGCACGATCGGCTTGATCCGGATCGCTCCGGCCTCGAGCAAAGCCTGCCGAAGGGTTTCTCCCGCCCTCCGCCGCTGCCGGATGAAGTCGACGAGCAGGATCGAGTTGCGAACTATGATCCCCGCGAGCGCGATGAAGCCGATCATCGACGTCGCCGTGAATGGCGCCGAGAACGCCCAGTGGCCGAGAACGATGCCGATCAAGGTCAACGGCACCGGCACCAGGATGACCAGCGGCAGCCGGAACGATCCGAACTGCGCCACCACGAGGAGATAGATGCCGAGTATGGCGACCCCGAAGGCGGCTCCCATGTCGCGGAAGGTGACGTAGGTCACCTCCCACTCGCCGTCCCACAGCAGGGCGGGCTTCGACTCGTCCTTAGGCTGGCCATGGTAACCGATCGCGGGCGCTCCGCCCGGGCCCCAGTCGATCGCCGCCAGCCTGTCCTGAACGGCGAGCATCCCGTATATCGGGGCCTCGAAGGTCCCGGCGAGTTCGGCCGTCACCATCTCGGCGAAGCGGCCGTTGCGACGGAAGATCGTGTGCGACGCCGGCTCGCGGATCATGGTCACGACGTCGCCGAGCTCGACATTGGCGCCTTCCCTCTTGGTGCCGCCCGCCGCCACCGGCGTCGACAGGACGCGCTCGCCCGGCGACAACGCCGACCTCGGCATCGCGACCGAAATGTCCACCGGCTTGGCGCCGGCCCCGCGTTGCGAGTAGCCGATCTTCACCCCACCGACGATCGCAGCGATGGTGTCGTAGACGGCCTGCTCCTCGACGCCATGGAACTCGAGGTTCTCCTGGTCGATGGCGAAGCGCAGCCGCTCCGGCGGCGGGCGCAGCGTATCGTCGACGTCGACCACGAAGCCGACGGCAGCGAAGGCCTCCCGAACCCTGCGCGCCGTCGCCGCCCGAGTCTCCTGGTCCGGCCCGTACACCTCGACCAGCAGCGTCGCCAGCACCGGCGGGCCGGGCGGCACCTCGACCACCTTGACCACCGTGCCCTCGGGGCGGGGCAGATCCGCGAGAAGCCGGCGGCCTTCCAGGGCGATCGCATGGCTGCCGCGGCTACGCTCCGACTTCGGCCGCAGGTTGACCTGAAGGTCGCCGAGTTCGGGGCTGCGCCGGAGGTATGAGTGCCGAACGAGGCCGTTGAAGTTGAACGGCGCCGCGATCCCGGCATAAGCCTCGACCGAGGCGAGCTCAGGCAGGGTCCGCAGACGCTCGGCCGCGGCAGCGAGCACGCGCTCGGTGTCCTCCAGCGTCGCGCCGGCAGGCAAGTCGACGACGACCTGGAATTCCGACTTGTCGTCGAACGGGAGCAGCTTGACCGTGACGTCGCGGGTGGCGAACAGGACGCAGACCGCGATAGTCGCCGCGCCGACCGCCAGCAGAAAGAGCTTCGAGCGGAGCCGGCCGACAAGAAGAGGCCGAGCGACGGCGAGATAGAGCCGCCCGAGGGCGCCGACCCGCTCATCTTGCGCTCCGCCGACACCCGCGCCGGCGAACCGGCGTCCGGCGATCCGATAGAGAAGCCACGGCGTGACCGTCACCGCGACGAAGAACGAGAACAGCATCGCCATCGACGCATTCGCCGGGATCGGGCTCATGTAGGGGCCCATCAGGCCACTGACGAACATCATCGGCAGCAGCGCCACGACGATCGTCAGGGTCGCGACGATGGTGGGATTGCCGACCTCGGCCACTCCCATCACGGCTTTCGCGACGAGGTCGCCCTCTCCACGCCGATGCCAATGACGGACGATGTTCTCGACCACGACGATGGCGTCGTCGACGAGTATGCCGATCGAGAAGATCAGTGCGAAGAGGCTGACCCGGTTGATCGTGTAGCCCATGACCCAGGCGGCGAAGAGGGTCAGGAGGATCGTCGTCGGGATCACCACCATGACGACGATGCCTTCGCGCCAGCCGATCGCCAGCGTGATCAGCACGACGATCGAGACCGTCGCGAGCGCCAGGTGGAACAGCAGCTCGTCCGCCTTGTCGCTGGCGGTCTCGCCGTAGTTGCGGCTGACGCTGACCGCGAGACCTTCCGGGACCAAGTGGCCTTTCACGCTTTCGAGCCGGTCGATCAGGTCGCCGGCAACGGTGACGGCATTAGCGCCCTTGCGCTTGGCGAAGGCGATGCTGACGGCGGGATTCCGCTGAAGTGCGCCATCGCCGCCCGGCGTGAACCTCCAGACGCGGAAGTCGGGCTCGGCCGCGCCGACGACGACATCCGCGACGTCCTTTACGTAGACCGGCCGTCCGTCGCGCGAGGTGAGCAGGAGAAGGCCGATGTCGGGAACGCCCTGAAGCGTCTGCCCGGCGAGCACCGGAACGTTTCGTCCCTGCTCGCGATAGGCACCAACCAGGAAGGAGCGGTTCGCGTTGGTCAGCTTGTCGACGAGCTGATTGAGCGTGATGCCGTAGAGCGATAGGCGCTCCGGATCGGGCTCGATGCGGATCTGGTTCGGGCTGCCGCCGACGATGTAGCTAAGGCCGACGTCGTCTACCTTGACGAGCTCGTGCTGCAGCTCCTGAGCAACCTGGAACAGGCCGTTCGCGTCCCATCGCCCGGCCGCGTCCGCCTTCGGCTCCAGCGTCAGCACGACGATGGCCACATCGTTGATGCCGCGCCCGACGATCACCGGCTCCGGGATTCCCTTCGGCAGGTCGCGGATGTTGGCGCGGATCTTCTCGTGGACACGGAGCATCGCCGCGTCCTGGTCGGTGCCGACCAGGAACCTGGCGGTGGTCACGACCGAGTCGTCCTGAGTGCTCGAGTAGACGTGCTCGACACCGTCGATACCCTTGACGATGTCCTCGAGCGGCCGGGTGATCAGCTCGATCGCGTCGCCGGCGCGGTAGCCGTTGGCGGCGACGAGGATGTCGACCATCGGCACGCTGATCTGCGGCTCCTCCTCGCGCGGAAGAGCGATCAGGGCCAGCATGCCCATCGCCAGCGCCGCCAGCAGCAGCAGCGGCGTCAGCGGCGAGGCGATGAACGTCCGGGTGAGGACGCCGGAGAGGCCGAGCTTCATGGCTTGATCACCCGGTCGCCGCCGCGAAGCCCGGCGAGAATCTCGATCCCCCTGTCAGTGGCGGCGCCCACCTGCACGACGACGTCGGTGCCATCGGCCAGCCTGACGTAGTCGACCCCGTGTTTCCTGACGACGAGCTCCGGCGGGACGACCAAGGCGCTGCGCGTGCCGGTCGAGATATAGACGCGAGTCCGCTCCCCGACGAAATAGTCGCCGAGGCCGTCGACTTCTACGTCGGCAACGACACGTCCCTGGTCGATCTGCGGATAGACGAGCACGACGCGGCCGGAGCGCAAAGCCTCCGGCGCGCCGGCAGCCTGCAGGCCGCGCGCGCCGACGAGGATCCTGTCGCCGGCCTTGAGGTTGCGGGCGTGCCGCTCGGGCAGCCTTAGCCTGAGCACATAGGCGTCGGCCGCGATCGTCGCGATCGTGTCGCCGGCGAGCACGACGCTGCGCTCGTTCACCGGAACGCGAAGAATGCGGCCGGGCCCGGGCGAGAAGACGGCTCCCTCGGCCGACTGCTGGAGAAGCACGTCGCGCTCGGCGCGGACTGCGCGCAGGGTCCGCTCGGCCACGTCGAGGCGGGTCCTGGCCTCGTCGACGCGGGCCGTCGCCACCGTGCCCGACCGGCGCAGATCCTCGGCGCGATCGAAGTCGATGCGTGCCTGGTCGCGCTGCGCCTGCTGCGCCTGGATCCGCGCGTCGACCGCCTGGACTTGCAGGGCGAGCTTCTCGTCCACCACCTGCGCGATGCGGCTGCCCGCAGCGACCTGGTCTCCCTCACGCACCAGGAGCTGCGCGACAGTGCCTCCGATGCGGGCCCTTGCCGCGACTTCGCGCAGGGTCTCGACAGTGGCAATCACCGCCTTCCGGTCGTCGATCTCGATGCGCGCGACCGCGACTCCCGGCTCGTCCGCGAAGGCTGGCAGGACCATCGCGGCGAAAGCCGCGGCGAGGATCGGAAGTCTGACGGCCATCACGCTGCTCCATCGGAAGGGACTTGACTTATATATTAGCATTTTCTAATTTAGCAAATATGAATATATCGGCGATGAAAAAGCGAGCTGACGAGGCGACCGGCCTGCTGCGGGCTCTGTCGAATCCTTACCGTCTGATGATTCTCTGCGAGCTGCACGACGGCGAGCGTTCGGTCGGCGAGCTGGAAAGGCTGGTCGGTCTCAAGCAGTCGCCGCTGTCCCAACACCTGGCGAAGCTGCGGCGCGACGGGTTGGTCGCGACGCGGCGCGAGGCACAGACCATCCACTACTCGCTCGCCAGCCCGGAGGCCCGGAAGGTGATCGGCCTCCTCTACCGCCTCTACTGCAACTAGCACTCCCGAAAGGAGACCCCGATGTCGATCGACAAGGCCGTCATGGCATTCGCAGGCTTCATGGTTCTTGCCAGCCTCACCCTCGGCTACTTCCACAGCCCCTACTGGTTGCTGCTCAACGCCTTCGTCGGCAAAGCGCCGTTCCACCTGCGCTGACGGCTGCG
>CAZZLX010000269.1:0-5760 GCA_964655235.1 uncultured Rhizobium sp. | reverse complement strand
TCGAAGATCCTGTTCAGCACCTCGGGCGGCATGACGGTGCCGGTGTCGGAGACGATCACCGCGACGTAGTCGCCGGGCGCGGCGCCAGGATTCTCGCGCGCGTAGTCGGCATCAAGAATCTCGTTCCGCGTCTCGATCATGAGGCGTCCGCCATCCGGCATCGCGTCGCGCGCGTTGACGGCTAGGTTGGTGATCGCGGATTCCAGGTTGGCGGCGTCGATGAAGACTGGCCATAGGTCGGCGGCGCCCGAGAACCTCACTTCGATATGCTGTCCGAGCGTGCGGCTGAGAAGGCTGGTCAGGTTGCCGACCAGGATGTTGGCGTCGACCGACTGCGGCTTCAGCGGCTGCTTGCGTGCGAAGGCCAAGAGACGGCGGGTGAGCTCGGCGCCGCGCTGCGCCGCGTGCAGCGCTTGACGACCGCGCTCGGCGGCATCCTCGGGGAGGCCGGGCACGTCGAACATCAGGTCGATGCTGCCCATGACGATGGCGGCAGGTTGTTGAAGTCGTGCGCGATGCCGCCGGTGAGCTGGCCTACGGATTCGAGCCGCTGCGCATGGCGGAGGCGCTCCTCGGCCGCCAGCCGCTCGGTCATGTCGCGCCCGATGAAGAAGTGCTGCTCCTCCGCCTCAGACCACACGCCCATCCAGGCGAGCGGGACTTCTCGCCCATCCTTGTGGCGATAGCGGCAGTCGAAATTGCGGATGCGGCGACCGCGCCGGGCGAGGCGCATCTCCTCCCTGGTGCTTTCCAGGTCGCCGGCGACGATGAAGTCGGCGGCGCTGCGTCCGATCATGTCCTCAGGCCGAATCCCGAGGATGGCAGCCGAGCTCGGGCTGACGCGGAGGAACATGCCCTTGCGGTCGACGACCAGGATCAGGTCCTGCGAAGTGTCGAAGATCCGCTGGTTGAGCGTTGGTGGCGTCGCGTTCGCCCGCCGCCGTCGTCGGCGTGGGAGACTCGATCGATCCGGCCGGCCGTTCTGCCATCCGCTTCGTCTATCCGATGGTGACGACTGTTCCGCCCCCGAGAACGAGCATTGCCGCGAGCGCAGGTGGGGTCAAGCGGGGCTTGTCGTCTTGTGCCGAGCACCCCACGTATTTCCTCCGTTTGCCCCGGACCCAACGCCCATGTTCGATGCCGAGATCAGATACCTCGCCGACGGCTTTGCCGCGGACGAGACGCAGCCGCCTTCGTCCGCGCCCGTCGATGACGGCCCGCTGCTCGATGCCTATTCCCAGTCGGTGACCAGGATCGTCGACGAAGTCGGCGCAGCGGTGGTCCGGGTCGCGACGCCGCCGGACGCCGCGGTAAAGCGTCGGGGCGGATCGGGTTCCGGCGTCATCGTCTCGCCCGACGGGCTCGTCCTCACCAACAGCCATGTCGTCCAGCAGGCGCGCCAGGTCCGCATCGCGGCGTCCGACGGGCGGGAGGCCGAGGCCTCGGTGCTCGGCGACGACCCGCACACCGATCTCGCCGTGCTGCGTGTCAATCACGGTGCCACGTTCCCGGCGGCGCGGCTCGGCGACTCCAAATCACTACGGCGCGGCCAGCTCGTGGTCGCGATCGGCAATCCATTGGGATTCGACTCCACGGTGACCGCCGGCGTCGTCTCGGCGCTCGGGCGCAGCCTGCGCGCCGGCACCGGGCATCTGATCGACGACGTGATCCAGACGGACGCGGCCCTCAACCCCGGCAATTCCGGGGGACCGCTGGTCTCGAGCCGCGGCGAGGTGATCGGCATCAACACCGCGGTCATCGCCGGCGCGCAAGGCATATGCTTCGCGGTCTCGTCGAACACAGCGAGCCATGTCCTGACCGAGATCCTGCGTCACGGCCGCGTGCGGCGCGCCTTCATCGGCATCGGCGCCCAGACCATGCCGCTGCCGCGCCGTATGACGCGGTCACTCGGCCTCGACAGCGGCTTCGCCGCCATCGTCACGACGATCGACCCTGATGGCCCGGCGGCGAAAGCGGGCCTGCGCGAGCGCGACATCGTCATCTCGCTCGACGGCCTGCCGGTCACCGGCGCCGACGACATGATCCGTCTCCTCAACGGCGACCGGATCGGCCGGAGCGTCGAGCTTTCGACCATCAGCGCCGGACGTCTGCGGACGATCCGGGTCACGCCTGCCGAGCGCGCCGATCGCTAGCGGAACGGCGCTGACCCCCGACCCGTGCTAGAAGCCTTCCTCGAATGACGGAAGGCTTGCCAATCGAGGAGGCGCTGCCTCGGCTCAAGGCGGCGCTCGCCGCCGGGCCGAACGCGGTGCTCGTGGCGCCGCCCGGCGCCGGCAAGACCACGCGCGTGCCGCTGGCGCTGCTCCGGGAGAGCTGGCTCGGCGACAAGACGATCGTCGTGCTCGAGCCTCGCCGCCTCGCCGCGCGCGCGGCGGCGCGACGGATGGCCTCGACGCTTGGCGAGGAAGTCGGGGAGACCGTCGGATATCGGGTTCACCTCGACAGCAAGGTGGGACCCGGGACACGGATCGAGGTGGTCACCGAAGGCGTTCTGACGCGCCGCATGCTCGGCGATCCCGAACTAGCCTCGGTGGGTGCCGTTCTCTTCGACGAATTCCACGAGCGCAGCCTGAATGCCGATCTCGGATTGGCGCTGGCGCTGGAGACGCAGGGCGCGCTCCGTCCCGACCTCCGCGTCCTGGTGATGTCGGCGACCATCGACGGCGCCGAGGTCGCACGCCTGCTCGGCGACGCGCCAGTGATCGAAAGCCAGGGGCGCGCCTTTCCGGTGGAGACGCGATATCTTGGCGACGTCACCCTGCCCGAAGTCGAGAACGCGACCGCCTCGGCGATCCGCCGCGCGCTCGCGGAAGAGGGCGGCAGCGTGCTCGCCTTCCTGCCTGGCGAGCGCGAGATCAGGCGCGTTGCCGATCGTCTCGGCGACATCGCGGCGACGAGCCATCCGCTCTATGGCGCGCTGCCCCCACGCGCGCAGGACGAGGCGATCCGGCCCGCGGCACCCGGCACGCGCAAGGTCGTGCTCGCGACCTCGATCGCCGAGACCAGCCTCACCATCGAAGGCGTGCGCGTCGTCGTCGACGCCGGACTCGCCCGCGTCGCGCGCTTCGATCCGCGCACCGGCATGAGCCGGCTCGAGACGGTGCGGGCAGGACGCGCCTCGGTCGATCAGCGGCGCGGCCGCGCGGGGCGCATAGAGCCCGGCATCTGCTATCGCCTGTGGAGCGAGGCCGCGCAGCGGGCATTGCTGCCCGCCCTGCCGCCGGAAATCCTCGTCACCGACCTGGCGCCGCTCGCCCTCGATCTCGCCGTCTGGGGAACGACCGATCCGTCGTCGCTCGCCTGGCTCGACCCGCCGCCGGCCGCAGCCATGGCGCAGGCACGTTCGCTGCTCGAGTCCCTCGGCGCGCTCGACAAGGACGGGCGCATCACCCGCCACGGTCGGCGCATGTCCGAGCTGCCGCTGCATCCGCGGCTCTCGCACATGGTCCTGGCCGGCGCCGAACAGCGCAGCGGCGCGCGCGCCTGCGAGGTCGCCGCGTTGCTTTCCGAACGTGACGTGCTGACGGCCCAGGCGCGCGATCCCGATCTCCGCCGGCGTCTCGACGCGTTGAACGGTGCCTCGGATCCGCATGCCCATCGCGGACGCATAACCGAAGCCAGACAGGCGGCGCAGGCGTGGAAGCGGCGCATCAAGGTTTCGACCGACGACGCGCCTATGTCGGTCGGCGCGCTCGTAGCGATGGCCTATCCCGGGCGGGTGGCGCAGCGGCGCGGCGGGCAGGGGCAGTATCGTCTCGTGAACGGGCGCGGCGCGGCGCTGGCACCGGAAGATCCGCTGTCGCGCGAACCCTATCTTGCGATCGCCGATCTCGACGACGCCGGCCGGGACGCGCGCGTCTTTCTCGCCGCCCCGATTGACCGCGCCGAGATCGAAACCTTGTTCGCCGAACGGATCGAGACGGCGGAGGAGGTCGTCTGGGACGAGCGTGCGGAAGCGGTCTCGGCGGCGCGGCGTGTCAAGGTCGGCGCGATGGTGCTGGAAGAGACCAAGTCGGAGGCGGCGAGCCCTGACGCGCGGGCCGAGGCGATGCTCGCGGGCGTTCGCGCGATGGGTCTCGATGCCTTGCCCTGGACGCCCGTGCTCCGCAGCTTCCAGGCGAGGAACCGTTTCCTTCATAACCACGACCCGGCGTGGCCCGACTTCTCCGAAGAGGCGTTGCTCGCGGAACTCGAGACCTGGCTGGCGCCCTATCTCGGCAATGCCGCGCGGCGTACGCATCTGGCGCGCGTCGACCTCGGCGCGGCGCTCAGCGCACGCCTCGACTGGGCGCAGCAGAAGAAGCTGGAGGCGCTGGCGCCGACGCATCTGGAAGTGCCGTCCGGTTCGCGGATCGCGCTCGACTACGGCGCCGATCCGCCGGTGCTCGCGGTCAAGCTTCAGGAGATGTTCGGCCAGGTCGAGACGCCGACAGTCGGCGGCGGCAAGGTCGCCGTCGTCGTGCACCTGCTGTCGCCGGCCGGACGGCCTCTGCAGGTGACCCAGGATCTCGGCAACTTCTGGCGGACAGGCTATGCCGCGGTTCGCGCGGAGCTGCGCGGACGATATCCCCGGCATCCCTGGCCGGAAGACCCGCTGACAGCGCCGCCGACCCGGCGAACTAAGGCGCGGATGTAGATCCGAAATGCCTCGTTTCGTTTCGGAAAGTCCGTGCTAGTCTCATTTCTCGATCCAACTGCTCAGGGGAGGTGACCATGGGAAACAAGACACTGCTGGCGCTGGCGCTGGGGCTGCTCGCAGCGACGGCGATCGCGGCTCCAGCGTCCGCGCAGAAGGTGCTGAAGGTCGTGCCGCATGCGGACCTTCGCGTGCTCGACGGCTATCAGACCACCGCGACGATCACCGCCATGCACATGGCGTCGATCTACGACGCGCTTTTCGCCTGGGACGAGAAGCTCGAGGCGAAGCCGGACGCGGTCGGCAACTGGTCGATGTCGCCGGACAAGCTCAAGTACACCTACACGCTGCGCCCCGGCCTCAAGTTCCATGACGGCTCGCCGGTGGCGGCGAAGGACGCCGTCGCCTCGGTCAAGCGCCTGATGGCGCGCGAGACGCTGGGCCGCACGCTGCAGAGCTTCGCCGCCTCGGTCGACGTGGTCGACGACAAGACCTTCACGATCACGCTCAAGGAGCCGTTCGGCTTCACCAACTTCACGCTCTCCGGCATCAACCAGGCCGCCGGCATCATGCGCGAGAAGGAAGCCTCGATCGATCCCGCGACGCCGGTGACCGAGACCATCGGTTCCGGTCCTTTCAAGTTCGTGAAGGCCGAGTATGCGCCGGGTGCGAAGGTCGTCTACGAGAAGAACCGGGACTACGTGCCGCGCAGCGAGCCGGCGTCGGGCTTCGCCGGCGGCCGCGTCGTCAAGGTCGACCGCGTCGAGTACACCGTCATTCCGGATGACGCGACCAAGTTCGCCGCCCTCCAGAAGGGTGAGGTCGACGTCCTCGACCAGCCCTCGCTCGATCTCGTGCCGACGATCGAGAAGGACCCGAACATCGTCATCTCGAGCCTGTTCACCGCGGGCACCTTCGGCGTGATGCGGCCGAACCACCTGCTTCCGCCGTTCAACAACCTGAAGGCCCGCCAGGCGCTGGCCATGATGGTCGACCAGCGGGAATACGCGCAGGCGGCCTATGGCGGCGAGCGCTTCTGGAAAGACTCGACGCCCTGCTTCTCGCTGTGGATCTGCGGCACGCCGTTCGGCACCACCGCCGGC